>DTZW01000051.1 GCA_012961165.1 Gammaproteobacteria bacterium
CTGCTGCACCCGGTAACCAGGGAGTCTTGCTGAATGCCGAGTGTCGTGTCTTCACACCAATAGACCTGGCCCTGGGGTCCCTGAAGCCGGAGGACAAACTCCATCGCTGATCGGACGGTATCCCATAGGTCAGAAAGAAACTCCTGGTCGCCGGTCACGAGATAGTAGTGCCAGACTCCGGTTGCAATATAGGCGACGAAATTTGATTCTGCGCGCGTACCGTCTTCGACTTTGCCGTCTTTATAGGCGGCAAGCCAGCTACCGTTTGGAAGCTGATTGTTTTTTAGCCAGCGGAAAGCTGCTTTGGCCTGATCGAAGTGCCCGCCAATAGTCAGCCCCATGGCAGATTCAATGTGGTCCCATGGGTCCATGGGACCATCATCAAACCAGGGGATAGCACCATCTGCATCCTGTAATTTAGCGATGTAGTCTACGGTGCCGGCGAAGTAATCATCCGGGAAAAAACCCATGGACACAAAAACCTGAGTCATGTTGGTTTCACCTGTAGTGTTTTTACAAAGTACATGACGACGCTTTTACCCATGATTGGGTTGAGTAGTTTATCCATCCACCGGGTGATCCAGGGTTGTTTCATCAGGTCCCAGGTCAGGAACGCATGATACTTATCTACGATCCATGCATTAGGCTCACCTTCCTCCCGCCAGAAGAGACATTTCAACCACCAGTACGGCACATGAAGGGAGTGTGAGTGATGCTTGGCATAAAAGATGAAGCCTGCGGATTCAATGTCCGTGCGAAGCTGCTGCGCGTCGAAGATTCGAATGTGGCCGCCATCCATTGCATGGTAGGCATCGCTGATTTGCCAGCAAATCCACTCCGGGAAGTATCGCGGAACGCTAATGGCCGCTACACCGCCTGTTTTTAATACACGGGCAATCTCTGCAATGACTGTTTCATAGTTGGGAATATGTTCCAGAACCTCGGAGCAGATGACCTTGTTAAACGTTTCGTCTTCGAATGGAAGGTGTTCGCCGTTGGCGGCCGTTATGACTAGACTTTTATCGTTGTTGTCAGGTTCGGCAAACTGTTCGAACCGTTCCTGGGTGATTTTCAGATCCTTCACAGAGAGGTCAATTCCGACGGCGTTCAGGTTGTTTGTCATATAGGCAGAGATGGCATGCCTGCCTTCACCGCATCCAAGGTCGAGCAGCCGTTCATTCTCTGTAAGTCGCATTGTTGAAAAATTGATAGTTTGTAGGGACATTAGTGAGCTACCTTTCGGGAGACTACTTCGCGATATAGTTGAACCATGTCCCCTGCGGCAACTTCCCAG
>DTZW01000052.1 GCA_012961165.1 Gammaproteobacteria bacterium
GTCAGTGAAACTTTTCGCTTCAGTAACCGGGTCCTCGACCTGCATAAGCACATAGCGCGCACGATCGGTAATTTTTTCTCCTGCGGTAGTAAATGACACTGAACGGTTAGTTCTTTCAACCAGCGTTATCCCGAGTGAGATTTCCAGTTCACGGATGCCCGAAGACAGTGTCGACTGGGTGACGCTCAGCGATCTGGAGGCTTTGCCAAAATGCAATTCTTCTCGGAGTGCAACCAGGTACTGGAGCTGTCTGACGGGAGGCAAATGCATAACTTGTTAATGCGCTTAAGTGTCGAGGGATGATAAACCATGAAAACCAAAAGAACTTGGTGCGTACCGCTGGATTCCCGTTATTATTACGAGCTAGTTTATAGATAGAAGAAAGCCATGAATGGAGCCGAAAGCCTGATCAGATCATTCACTGCAGCCGGGGTGAATGTTTGTTTTGCGAATCCGGGAACATCCGAAATGCACCTGGTCCAGGCGGTTGATGCCGTTCCAGAGATGCGGGCAGTGCTATCACTGTTCGAAGGCGTCTGCACCGGGGCAGCTGATGGTTATGGGCGTATGACCGGGATACCGGCAACGACCTTGTTACATTTAGGTCCGGGTCTTGGCAACGGAATCGCTAATCTGCATAACGCCAGGCGTGCATCGACACCCGTTATTAATCTGATCGGGAACCATGCGCTTTATCATATGGACTACGATGCGCCGCTAACTTCCGATATTGATACCCTGGCGAAGAATGTTTCCAGCTGGGTGAAAGGAGACTCGACGGCTTCCAGCCTGGCAACCGATGGGATGCTTGCGCTTCAATTCGCGCTGACTGCCAAGCCGGGTTCAGCCGGGCAGATTTCCACTATGATTATCCCGGCAGATGCCTGCTGGAATGAAGAGGGTGCTGCTGCTTCTTATATAAATGCCCCGGAAAGGCGCAAGGTTGACGACAAGGTTGTCTCAGAAGTAGCGCAGTTGCTGGACAACAATTCAATGATCCTGATTAATTCGGATGGTTTGTCCATTGAAGCAAGGATTGCCGCTAACCGGATTTCAGAGAAGACAGGTTGCCGGGTATCTATGACACCGTTTCCGTCGCGCGTGGATGGTGGTGCGGGATTGCCCGGATGCGAACGCCTGCCTTATTTTCCCGAACAGGTACTGGCGGCACTAAATGGTGTTGAAAAATTGATCCTGGCTGGTGCCGACTCGCCGGTCAGCTTTTTTGCGTATCCCAATACGCCAAGCGTTCTTGTGCCGGAAAATTGTGCGGTAGTTCGTCTTTCCGAGAGTGAAGAAGACACCACGCAGGCGCTTGAGTCATTAGCAGATTTTCTAGGCGTCTCTGGCGGAGGTTATTCGATAAACCAGCTAGCGGATTTGGAACGGCCAACCGGGGAATTATCAACTCGAACAATCTCCGCCGCGATCGCAGCATTGATCCCGGAAGGTGCGATTATTTGCGGAGATTCCGGTGGTGGTGGCGCCGCATTTGGCCCCTGTCAATCTGCCCGGCCGAACACGTGGCTGAACCTGACCGGGGGTTCAATCGGACAGGGTGGCCCGGTTGCTGTTGGCGCGGCGGTAGCGTGTCCTGACCGGCCCGTTCTTGCATTACTCGGTGATGGTGCTTCGATGTATACCAACCAGTCTTTTTGGACCCAGGCAAGGGAAGGGCTCAATGTCACGACGGTTATTTTTAATAACAGTAAGTACGGCATTCTCGAAACCGAATATCTTAGACTGGGCGTCAATGAGGTTGGGGAGCGAGCAGCGGACCTGTTTGACCTGTCCCGTCCGTCCATCGATTTTGTGCAACTTGGTAACAGTATGGGGGTGCCTGGTCAGGCAGTAGAGACTGCTGAGGAGTTTGTTGTCGCGTTGGAACGGTCACTCTCTGAGTCGGGGCCCAGCCTGATTGAGGCGCGTTTGTGAGATGCTTCACAGTGTCGGTAAAGGGTTGTTTTTGTAACCCAATACCGAGGAACCGCCGGCCAGTACCCAATGGTTAATTATGGGTTTTTGAGTATAGTTATCTGGAATTATCGACAAGGACCTTAGTCTTATTAACCAGGCTAAACTCATATAGTCATCCTTCTTCTCCCTGTCTTTTGCTGCGATTACCGACGCAAGGCTGGATAAAAGTATTGTTTTGCTGCAGGTTTTGAAGGGTGCGAAGCCAAACCTGAAATCAGCGGTTTTGTCGTCCAGATTGTCCACGTTGTTCAGATCGGTCGTTTTAACAGCTGATCACCGCTAACAACGGTTTCGAAAGGCGTGATCAGCTAAAAAATACCCACTTTACCGCGAAGAGCGCCCGGAGTATGTGGTCGATGGACGGGATGCCAGTGGCATTCGGTACCTGCTAAAAATATCAGGGGATCGGCTGTAGCTCAGGACCGCGAGTTTATTGAGGACTTAGGGTCCGCAAACCGCATATCTGTTAATGAGGATTGCAGAGCCGACAAAGGGCTCATTTCTGTTAGCAATGGTGACCAGATCATCATTGGTTCTGCTATGATGAAGCTCATGGTGATGGAAGGTTAAAATAGGGGGTCAGGTTGTTCAAATGCCTGTTAAACCTGTAAAATTGCTGTTCGTCAGAGATTGTGACTCACAGAAACTATCGACACGCTACACGCCAATGGGCGGGGTTTTTTTATCGGTGTTTCTGATCAAGATTACTGCACCAAATTACTAGTGAGGATTGAGATTTAATGTCCGCAGTGGAAGAAGTAAGTCACCAGGACGGTGCTAACCAAGTTAGCGATGTCGTCGTTCGATTTGCCGGTGATTCCGGTGATGGCATGCAGTTGACCGGGAGTAACTTTACCGAAGCTACCGCAATCTATGGGAACGACCTCGCTACTTTTCCGGATTTCCCCGCAGAAATTCGTGCACCAGCCGGTGCAACGTTTGGGGTTTCCGCTTTTCAAATTTATTTTGGTTCCGAAGATGTCTCCACCGCAGGTGATGACGTAGACGTTCTTATTGCAATGAACCCTGCTGCGCTGATCACCAATCTTAAAGATGTTCTTGTTGGTGGCCTGCTGATTATTGATAGTGATGCCTTCACTGATAGAAATTTGGCAAGGGCGGGTTATAGCAGCAATCCGATAGAAGACGGTTCACTGGATGCGTATCGGGTTATCCCAATTGCTGTCACCAAGCAGGTCCTGGAGTCCGTCAAACCGTTTGGCTTGTCGCACAAGTTTGCCGTGCGATGTAAAAATATGTGGACCCTCGGTCTGGTCATGTGGCTATTTGACCGTGATCGTTCGATAACAGCAGATAATCTGAAGCAAAAATTTGCCAACAAACCAGAGATTGCTAACGCGAATATAGCGGCGCTAAATGCAGGACACGCCTATGCAGAAACCGCTGAACTGCCAACAGGTATCGAGGTCTACAGAGTGCCCCGGGCGGGAGCTGCGCCTGGCTTGTACAGAAACATAACCGGTTCAGAGTCACTTGCTTACGGATTAATCGCCGGCGGACAACTGGCTGATCTGCCAATTACCTTTGCTTCGTATCCGATCACACCGGCATCAAGCCTGCTGCACACGCTGTCTGGCCAGAAACAATTTAACGTAGTGACGTTCCAGGCGGAAGACGAAATTGCAGCGGTATGTGCGGCCATCGGTGCTTCATTTTCTGGCTCACTGGGTATTACTTCAAGTTCAGGGCCTGGGATATCGCTGAAGGCTGAAGCAATTTCACTCGCGAGTGCGACTGAACTGCCGCTGGTCGTTGTGAATACCCAGCGCGGCGGTCCATCAACAGGCCTGCCGACGAAAACTGAACAGTCAGACCTGAACCAATCATTATTCGGCCGTCATGGTGACACCATGCTGCCAGTCATCTCTTGTTCCACCTCTGTGGATTGCTTTGATGTAGCCATCGAGGCAGTTCGGATTGCAACCCGGTTCATGACGCCGGTGATTCTGCTCAGTGACGGGTACATCGCAAATGCATCAGAGCCATGGTTGCTCCCGGACATTAACGATTACGAACCATTCCCTGCAAAGTTCGAAACTAATCCTGAAGGCTTTGCGCCAGCGAACCGTGACCCTGAAACGCTCGCGAGAGTCTGGGCGAAGCCAGGTACGCCTGGCCTTGAACATCGTATTGGTGGTATTGAGAAGGACTTTGATTCCGGCGATATCTCTTACGACGCAGATAACCACCAGAGAATGACGGATTTGCGAAAGGACAAGATAGAGGGGATAGCAAACTACATTCCAGAACAGGAAGTCTCGCAGGGTAATCCAAAGGGTAAGCTTGCGATTGTCGGCTGGGGATCAACCTATGGGGCAATTCATCAGGCGGTCAAACGTTGTCGTCAGGAGGATTTGGATGTTTCACACATCCATGTGAGGTACATGAATCCACTGCCTAGAAACCTTGGTGAACTGCTTGCCGGGTATGACCAGGTGCTGATGCCTGAAATGAACACGGGTCAATTTATAAATATTATTAGAGCCAAGTACCTGATTGATGCGAAACCGCTGAATAAGGTATCTGGGCAGCCTTTTAAGATCAGGGAAGTTGAAACAGCGATTCGTTCGCTACTGGAGTTGTAAGATGAATGCACCTGTGCAAAAACTAACCGCCAAAGATTACTCCTCGGACCAGGAGGTCAGGTGGTGTCCAGGCTGTGGTGATTACGCGATCCTGAAGACTATCCAGAAGCTGATGCCAGAACTGGATGTCCAGAAAGAGAATCAGGTGTTCGTCTCCGGGATCGGTTGCTCGTCACGATTCCCTTATTACATGAACACTTATGGTTTCCACACGATTCATGGCCGCGCGCCTTCATTTGCAACTGGAGTGAAGTTATCGAATCCGGAACTGGACGTTTGGGTGGTTACCGGTGACGGTGATGGCCTTAGTATCGGCGGCAATCATATGATTCACGTGCTGCGTCGAAATGTAGACCTGCAAATACTGCTATTCAATAACGAGATCTATGGCCTGACTAAAGGCCAGTATTCCCCAACCTCCAAGGTTGGGACAAAATCACCTTCGACGCCTGATGGTTCAGTCGATATGCCGTTGCGTCCCTGTGTATTTGCGCTCGGTGCTGGCGCAAAGTTTGTCGCACGAACTATCGATACTGAAGCCAAGCACCTGGCTCCTGTTCTTGTTCGTGCACATGAACACAAGGGCGCATCCTTTGTTGAAATTTACCAGAACTGCCCTGTCTACAACGACGGTATTTTCGACCAAATCAAGGATAGGAAAACTGCGGCTGATACAAGGCTCGTGCTAGAGCACGGAAAACCGTTGACCTTTGGTGTAGAAGACCGGAAAGCTCTCCGATTGAATGCCAGGACGCTGCTGCTTGAAATCGTGACCATTGGTGAAGATGGTGTGACTATCAATGACGTGGTTGTGCATGATGAAACCAATAAGGTGTTGGCCCAGATGCTGGCTGGTTTGAAGTTACCAGAGTTTCCTGAGCCGATTGGTGTTTTGTACTGTGAATCGACAGCACCCAGCTATACAGATGATGTCTTTCAGCAGCGAATCGCCGTTCGCGAGACGAAAGGTCCTGCGGATATTAATGATTTACTTCGCAGTGGGCACACCTGGACCGTTAGCTGATCTATATTCGATGGCGTCGCCTCGACCTGTTGCTGGCGTCATCGTTTATGTCATTAGGCAGTTTCCTGATGAACCTAAAGTACTTTTCCTGAAAAGAAGTGGTGGCCAACACATGGATGCCTGGTGGCCCGTGGCAGGTACCCCCGAAGCTGGCGAGGAACCGCTGCAAACTGCAGTTCGTGAACTTGGCGAGGAAACAGGATTGAGGCCAGGGCGCCTGTTTTCCTTCGGCATGGAGATTCCACATGCTGATTCGAACAAGGCATTGGTTACCTTCGTAGCGTTTGTTGATCAAACTACCCCGGTTACACTGAACTACGAGCATAGTGATTACCGATGGATGACTGGTGCTGAAGCCATTGACCAGGTACCGGATCATTCGAAGTTGTATCTTGACTATTTTCGCGAACGTTTCATGGTTGTATCTCCTGCTCCAGATTTGGAGATTGAGCTCCGTGAACCTGATAACGACTGACGCGATTCTGGTCTATCAATCATGAAGCTGGTAACTTAAGCGCCTTTGGAAACACGCGGGTTTGAATATGGCGTTGCCCCAAAGAAATCAATAAGTAGGAACTGACATGGCTGAGTTTGATCCAGAAGAGAATATAGGCACGATCGCTGTACAGGAGCGGCATCAGTTTGATATCGGTAGGCTGCAAGAATTCATGGAGGCGAACGTAGACGGTTTTTCCGGCAAGGTAACCGCGGAAGAGTTTGCCGGCGGTCAGTCCAATCCGACTTACCTCTTGTCTGCAGGTGAAGAGCAGTACGTGATGCGCCGCAAGCCGCCGGGGGAACTGCTGAAGTCTGCGCACGCTGTCGATCGCGAGTTCAAAGTGATGTCCGCACTACGGAACACCAATGTGCCAACGGCTAAAACTTACGCGCTTTGTACTGATGAT
Organism: Gammaproteobacteria bacterium; assembly: GCA_012961165.1. Taxonomy (GTDB): domain Bacteria; phylum Pseudomonadota; class Gammaproteobacteria; order Pseudomonadales; family Azotimanducaceae; genus UBA9659. The sequence goes on from DTZW01000052.1 coordinate 6,513, forward strand.
GACGTGATTGGTACCTGGTTCTACATCATGGAATACCTTGATGGCAGGGTCATCTGGGATAGTACCGCCGGACCTTATACGCGGCAGGAACGCGGCGAGATATGGGATGCCGCCAATGACGCGCTGGCTAAACTTCACTGCGTTGATTTCGAAGCCGTAGGGCTTTCCGATTTTGGGAAGCACAACTCCTATATAGAACGGCAGTTATCCCGCTGGTCCAGCCAGTATGAATATACGAAGACCGAAGAAAATCCCTTCATGGATAACCTCATCGAGTACCTGCCAAAAAACGTCCCGCAGGAGGATAGCTGCACCATCGTTCACGGCGACCCCAAGATCGACAACATGATGATGCACAAAGAGCGGAACGAAGTGATAGGCATCCTGGACTGGGAGCTGAGTACGCTTGGCAACCCGCTCAGTGATTTCGCTTACCTGTGTATGCGATATCGGGATTCATTAAGTGGCGTTGACTTGGAGGCCCTGGGCATTCCAAGCGAACAAGAGTACATCGAAGCTTACTGCCGAAGAACTGGTCGTTCCGGCATTGATAACTGGGATTATTACCTGGCGTTCAACATGTTTCGCCTGGCTGCTATTCTGCAGGGTATCGCCAAGCGGGTCCGGGACGGCACCGCCGCGGGCCGCAGTGCCGCAGAAGCCGGGTCAGGCGCCTATGACCTTGCCAAGCTGGCGTGGGCGCAGATCGACAAGAGCGTTGATCTGTCCTGACAGATTAGGCCACTCTCTGCAGGGAAGTTAAAGTGACTGAAACGGATGGATAAAAATTATTGATCCCGTTACTGACGTATAAGAAACGGAATGATAATGAGCAAGGCACCGAGCCCAACCAGCGCATACACTTCAGTGACCGCGTAGGGGAAAACCACCAGCATCACACCGCAAGCCATCGGCACCATTTTTTTTTGCTTCCTGCCGTAAACAGCCATCGCAATACCAATGGTTCCGAACAGGAATCCCCAGAGCAGGGTGGCTTCGTCCATGCGGAAACTAAATCAAACGCTGATCATTGATGTGGTTCTCCCCGGTTTTAGCTTCATTCGGCGACAAACACTGGAATCTTCCGAGTCGTCTTTGCCATGTACTCTCCATAGGGTGGGAATACTTCAACACAAACTTTCCATAATCGCGCTCTTTCTTCTTCGTCTGTTACTTCCCGAGCCGTCATTGCGGTGACCTCGGTTTCATCGCGAATTTCTACGCTTGGGTTTGCACGAAGGTTGTAAACCCAGACCGGGTTCTTCGGTTGACCGCCCATTGAACCTACCAATACGTAGCTTTTGTCGACCTTGACGCGCATCAGCGGTATTTTTCGAATAGCTCCGGTCTGGTTGCCGGTGTGTGTGACGACGATGCACGGCATGCCCGTATCAAGCAAGGTTGTGCCCTTTGTCCCGCCGCTCGCTTCGTACTCTTCAACCTGTTTGCGGACCCAGTCCAGAGTGGGCGGAATGTAATCAGCCATGACTTCACCTTATCGATTAATTGAAAAACAAGAGCATGCCGGTTTTCTATGGTTGTTGCCAATGAAAGCCAGGCAGGTCGAGGATAAAGTTATAGAGCGAGCTGGAGCATGTGCCTTCCCTGTGCCTGATGAAACCACACCAGGTTGCTACAACCCCACCAAATCGTCATCCAGCTGAACCCCGAAAGAGTTCAGTGCACCGGCCAGCATTCTGTATTGCCCGCAGGTAAATACCATATCCATGATCTGTTGGGTGCTGTAGTGTTTTTCCAATCCCACCCATGTGTCGTCGGTTATAAACACATCTTCGTGTAACTCGTCGGCAGCTTTAAGTATCAGCTTCTCCGGTTCATTCCAGCAGCTGGCAGAGTCACCGATCTTGATGCCCTCAAGTTCTTCATCGGAGAGTCCTGCTGCTTTACCTATGACCACATGCTGACCCCATTCATACCCTGATTTTGAGAGAAAGCCTGCCCTAAGAATGGCGATTTCCCGGTCGCGCGGTAACAGGGTGGATTTTGCGAGAATGTGATTGCCAAACACGAGCCATCGTTTAGCGAGCTTTTCATGGTGTGCAAGCGTGCGGAAAATGTTTTGTACATTACCTCGCATTTTCTGTCCGCCCAGTGCGGCGTTTTGTTCTTCGTTCCAGTCGTCTTCATGGATGGCAGGTATACGGGGTTCAGATAGTCTCATGCGGTTCACTCGTTGTAATAGGTACATTGACTATAGGAGAAAAACCGCTGGCCTGCCATGAGGTGCCTGCTATCATTCCGCCCGTCTATCCAGGGAGTACACCATGAGCGGAATCGTCCTACACCAATACGCAGAATCACCTTTCTCCGAAAAAGTACGTTCAATCCTTGGGTATAAAGGAGTGAGTTATCAATCCGTAGAAATACCGATGATTATGCCCAGGCCCGATACAATTCCACTTACCGGTGGCTACCGGAAAACCCCGGTCATGCAGATTGGCGCCGATGTCTATTGCGATACAGCAATCATTTGCAGGGTGATAGATGAAATTTATCCGGAAAACACAATCTACCCGGAAGAGCATCTAGCGATGATCAATACGGTTGCCCACTGGACGGATACGTTTCTCTTCAAGGTATGCGTAGCGATCGCATTTCAACCGAAAGCCGCGGCGACTAATCCGCTGTTCCAGGATGAAAGCGCAATGTCGGCATTCATGGCAGACAGGGCAGAGTTTTCGAAAGGTTCCAGTGAATTATTGGGAATGCCATTTGAGACTGCGGAACCACATTTTATAGGCCACCTTAACCAACTGGATCAACAGCTGTCCGTCGGCGGACCTTTCCTGTTTGGTGATAAACCCAGCATTGCAGACTTTTCTACCTATCATAATGTGTGGTTTATCTATACGCAGGAGGCTCTGCGGGATTACTTTTCGCCGTTTGAACACCTGGTGGCATGGTATGAAAAAATGGTGTCCTTTGGCCATGGCAATGTCGAAATGATCCCTGGTAAAGAGGCACTCGCCCAGGCGAGTGCCTCGGAGCCGGAAGAAATGATGGCCGCAGCTTTTCTGGATAATTTCCAGGCCGGGCAGTTAGTGTCTGTGATGCCAATCGACTACGGTTTCCAGCCAGTCATTGGTGAGCTACTGGCAGCGGGTATGGATGAGATAGCAGTTGCCCGAAACGACGATCAGGTCGGGCGGATAGTGGTGCATTTCCCCAGAACGGGATTTCAGGTTGTCGAATAAAGCCTGTCTAATAGAAGTTATGCAATCGGCGGCAGGCTGGTCTCCGCGAGTTTTACCCACCAGGTAGCGCCGATTGGCAGGATATCGTCGTTAAAGTCGTAACCGGGGTTGTGTACCATGCATGACCCTTCGCCATCGCCGTTGCCAATCCAAATATACGCACCGGGTTTCTCCTGCAGCATATAGGCAAAATCCTCAGAACCCATTGCTGATTTAGGATTCAGGTTTACACGGTCAGCGCCGACCAGTTCCGCGGCAACACTACCGGCCAGGTGTGCTTCTATTTCTGAATTGACCGTCGGTGGGTAACGCCGTTCGTACCTGAACTCGCAGCTCGCGCCATAGGCATGGCAGATTTCGGTTGCTACCTGTTTCATCTGTGCTTCCAGTTGCGCCTGTACTCTTGGGGAGAAACAGCGGGTACATCCGCTGATAGACACTTCATTGGGAATGACATTGTAGGCATCACCGGCGTGGAACTGGGTGACCGAAAGAACAACCGGGTCCTGCGGATCGATTGATCGGCTGACAATGGACTGGTAGGCCTCGACGATTTTTGTACCGACAACCATCGGGTCAATGGTGAGGTGGGGCATCGCGGCATGGCCACCTTTGCCAGTGACCACCAGTTCAAAAATATCAAAAGCGGCCATCATCGGGCCAGGTTTTACCGCAAAGGTGCCGACTGGCATGCCGGGGATATTGTGCATCCCGTAAACCGCTTCCATGGGGTATCGGTCGAACAGACCTTCCTCGACCATGGCACGGCCACCACCTTCGTTTTCTTCGGCGGGCTGGAAAATAAAGTAAACCGTTCCTTCAAATTCACCATGTTCTGCCAGATATTTGGCAGCTCCCAGCAACATAGTGGTGTGGCCATCATGACCGCAGGCATGCATCTTGCCGGCATGAGTAGACTTGTGCGCAAACTCGTTTGCTTCCTGGATGGGCAGGGCGTCCAGGTCAGCGCGAAGACCAATGGCCCTGTTGCCTCGGCCCTTGGTCAGCGTGCCGACAACACCCGTACCGGCAATACCGGTTTCGATCTCAAGGCCAAACTCACGGAGTTTGTCAGCCACGAGTTGTGCGGTTCTGTGTTCTTCAAATGCGATTTCGGGATGCGCATGTATATCGCGTCGCCACGTGGCCATGATGTCTTTGTCAGCGGCTAGCTGGGGGATAATATTCATAAAGTCGATTCCGTCTGTAGCAGGATGAGTTGTGCAAGAGTTTCTACGTGGCCGTCCTGAATGTTGTGCTGTTCCAGGGTCTGGTGAAGCTCGAGTATATACTCTTTATTACTGCCGCTGGGACCGGTCGAGAAACTGATCTGTCTAGCGATATCCTCGAGGGGTGACTCACCAAGATAGTTAGGGTTGTGTGGGTGCGCGATGTACGTGATAGCCGCGATTGTTCGGCCGCTACTGAGGGTGAGGGACAGCTCGGTCCTGTCATATCCGCCTTTCTCCCGGTAGTCCAGGTCTTCTATGATGTTGGTTGCTTCGCAAGCGGGTAATCGATATGCAGTGCCCCAGCAGTGTTCGCTTGCAGATTCAATCAGGGTAACGACACGGCCCGGAAACTCAGGTGTACCGCGATGATCTGTTGATCCCTGCCAGAATCGCCTGGCCCAGCCTTTGACATGACAGAGTTCACTGGTTTCAAAGTTGAATCCGGTCTTCCACATGATAGAGCCGTAACCAAAGAGCCAGGTCTCGTTTGCCATCTAAGAGGCTTGCGCGTGGGTTTTGTTGATGTCGTGAATGTAGTTCACTACATCAAGGATGCCGTCTTCCTTGTTATCGCCACAGATAAAGCGGGCGACTTTTTGCAGATCCTCGTGACCATTGCCCATGGCAACTCCGTGGCCAGCGGCTGTTACCATGGCCATATCATTGAGTTGATCGCCCACGGTACAGGTATGTTCGGCTTCTATGCCCAGGTGTTCGTGTAATTTGGTCAGTCCGTGCCACTTATCTATGTGCTTCGGTGAGATCTCACAATAAAAATGCCCTGAATCCAGAAGGGGTAGGATAATCGTGTTGTAGATGCCCGGGAATCGACTGGCGATTTCGCTGGCGAACTTGTTCAGAGCTGACTCATCGTCGAATGCGCCAGACACAAGATACGCAGGTTCGGAAGCCAGCAGGTCAGCTTTTTCTGCCCACTCGGAATTGTTGTTGAAATGAGCATGCGTCGCATCGTTCCAATTGCTGCCGGTATCAATGATGAAATCAGCGCCACCGAGTTCGTGTGCGTCTCGCTGAGCAAATAACGTCAAATCGAGCTCCCGCGCGATTTCAGTCAGGGGTGTGACATCGTAGTTTTCCGCGTGCAAAGTAGATTGTTCAGGTCCCTTCACGAGTGCACCACCGTTACAGACGGCGTACACGTCAAAACCCAGGCTTTGGATCACAAGGCGGGTGGTTCGATATCTTCGTCCTGTGGCGATAACCACTTCAACCCCGTTAGAATGCAGATCTTCCAGGGCATCGCGGGTTGCGGGTAATATCTGGTGATTCTCTATGGCAAGTGTGCCGTCAAGGTCTAAAGCGATCATTTTGATCAAGCGATAACTCCAGGTTAATGCTAGCTGCCTAAACGATACCGTAACTTGATCACGAAGACATCGACCGCTCGATTAGTCCAGCTGTCATGAAACAGGTCACCAAAACTCTCTTCTGGACTATTTGGTAGATTAGATCCTCGGGTGTAGACGACAAAAAGATCAGACAGCGGGGCGATCTCCCAGCGATAGCGTGCCTGGAACACCAGCCGACTGATTGAAAAATCTCGGGTGTCGGTAACAGGAGCTGTGTCAGGTATCAGCGAGCCATCACCTGCAGGGACTTGCCATCGATCGCGCTCGAATGCCTTTATACCTACCCACTGCGCGGTGATCCTGAACTGCTGTTTTGCGGTCAGAAAATAGTCTAGCTCCAGCTCTGGTTGCCAGAACTCGGCTTCGTAGGTCGTGAAGTCTCGGCCGCTTTGATGAAGCAGCCAATCAGTCCTGTTGACGTACTTAAGATGGAACAGTGCGGAGAATCGATCACTGGGTCGCCAGGAGATTTCGTATTGCCAGAAATGCTCCAGGCCGCCTATGTCTTCTTCACCGAAGAATACGGAAAAGCCGTGACTTACTTTTTTGGCACTGTCTGTTGAATAGAATCCGCCGACTTGCCAGCGGGGGTCGATCTTGAAATCACCGTTCCCGGCGCTGTTGGTGTCATCCCAGCGAGAAGGGAAGTAGTTCAGTTCTGTAAACAAGAAATGATTGCTATGGAACTGATACTTACGGTTCGCAAAGATGCCACTGCGAACCAGTCGACCGTCTGTGTTGTACTCCTGGTTTAAGAATAGCGAAAATTCGCGAGTCTTGTAATGTTCGAGGTCTGATTCGATGATTTCCAGCTTATACCGTGTGGAAATGGCATCGTTTCTGCGCAGGAAGCCGAAGTCATTGATATCGAGGTCTTCGTCAAAGTAGTCGACCCCAATACTGTGTTTTAAACCGTGGCGTGGGGTATAGCTGACGTCGATGAAAGCGCCGCTACCGCTGACATCATCAACATCGCTGTATAAAGTCTGCCCATCGATATTCCATTTGCCGTTTTCTGAGAGGTAATGACCGTCGATGCCATGGACTACGGCATCTTCCTGGGGGTGTGAGACTAATGTCGTGATCCAGCCCAACCCTTTTCGTGAGTTCCCGGTGGTGGATTCATAAAGGAATCGTGCTGCGCCAAAATCGCGACCTTTCTGGAGCAGGTCAACCTCCAGGTCGTTGATGGTGCCTTCAATCTTGGTGTCATCTTCAACAGCAGCGAGCACGCCGTAACGCCAGTTACCCTGTTGCCCGGTAATCTTTGCTGCACCCTGAAGTTCGGTTGGCTGGTTGTCTTCGAGTTGGGTCAGTTCAAGGTTATCAATATCCAGTCCCTTCGGCGGACTGCCGATTCGGCGAGTGTTCACAAGAATGGTGGGTGTGCCCCTACCCCTTGATCTGCCCCGGGGTGTTGTCCTGAAAATCTCCTGGCCCTCAAGAAAGAACGGACGCTTCTCAGGGAAGAAGGTCTCAAATGATGTCAGATTGACGACAACATCATCAGATTCTACGTTGCCGAAGTCGGGATTCACGGTAGCGGTCAACTGCATATTCGATGAAGGTCGCCAGAAAATATCAAACCCTGCTTTGTAGTCATCTTCCGAGTCGATGACGTTGTACCTGGTGGCAGCATACGGGTAGAACGTGAACTGCTTTTTCGGTGTGATGTTGTCGATTTCGAGCGGCTGAAGGGCGCTCATAAACCTGCTGCCAGATTCAGGTAGGGCAGGCCACCCCCATCGCTCACCCAGGTGAGATACGGATCGTGTGATATAGAAACCGATTCGGCGCGATTCGCCTGTCTGTTCGGGCATCGTGATCATGGACCAGGGCAGGAAGTATTCTGCTACCCAGCCACCCTCGACTTCGGAAGATGCGCCCCGCCAGGCGCCGTCCCATTCACGACTAAACTGTCGCTCGGGCAGAATAGTACCGTCGGCGAGTGAATCGCCCAGGCTGACGGCGAACCAGTAGGCATAAAGGCCTTCACCCGAGGGATCGATGGTAACGGAAATACTGTCTCGGCTGATAAATCGATCGCGCGAAGTGAGCCGCGCTATCAATGTGTCGTTCGGTTGCTCACTAAACACGCCGATATAAAGACCGCGCTCAGTGTAGAAGAATTTTGTGTGGGTTGGGTAGGTCGGTTCTGCCAGGGTTTCTGGCTGCAGGGTCACTGCCTGTGAGTGTGCGGGCAGATCATTCCAGACGGGTTCATCGAGTTTTCCGTCAATCGTGATGCCTGGCTTGTCATCAACCCTGTCCAGTTCGATGACCGGCAAGGTGCTGTATTCCACTGCTCCCTGGACCTCGCCGGCAAGGCAAAGCGGAAGTAATATAGTGCCAATTATTGGGGCGAACAAACGCCGGGGATCGAACAAAACAGGTACCTTAAAGTTTGGTCTGATGATGTGTGGTCTGGCGGGCCTTGTGCTGGCGTTTTCCGTGACTAGACTTGTTATTGATTAGGCACGGTCGTCAATCTATTGTTTGCAGGTTGTTGAAAATTAACCTTTGACGCTCATCATAAAGCGTGCGCATTCTACTGAAATTAAGAGGGTTTATCTATCAATGTTCGGGATGTACCAAACCGGGGGCTAGCTGTACTGAATGCGTTGGCGCGTCCAGGGGATTATCAATACCAGGAACATCGCTTTAATGGCATCCCTAAATCTGTTGTTAGCGCAACAAACTACTTTCTGGACCAGGTCTATACCGAAGGCCCGTTCCTTACGATTTTTCCCCCTTTACTGACGATGACCACTGGGACCTGTTTTGCCCGGAAAACCACTACCCGATGTCCCAGCCGGTCAACTTTGTGCGCGGTGATGCGCCCGAACTTTATCTGCTGCACGGTGCAGATGACACCCGCGTTCGGCGAGGCGATTCAAAGAGTTTAATGGAATAACAGGTCGAGGCAGGGGGGGGCGCTCGTCGCGAGGTCTAAGAAGGTATGGGCCACACCGATGCCGTGGTATCTTTTTCACGTATACATCGTCGCAAAAGCCCGTTGGTTCGTGATATACAGACATTTATTAGTTCGGCAATATAGCCAGATCAATTTCACTGAAATATAAGGGGTAATACACCGTGCCAGTATCTGAATCTACAACAGACGAGTTACTCGTCGAAAATAAGGGTCGAGTTGTTGTCATCACGCTCAATCGACCAGAGCGAATGAATGCCATCAGCAGGGATATGCTCGACCAGCTGTCCGCTAAAGTGACCGAAGCGAATAAAGATCCCGACGTGCGCTGTATCGTGCTTACGGGTAGTGGGCGCGGTTTTTGTGCTGGCCTGGACCTGGTTGATGTTGCTGGCGGTGGCATCGGTTCTGGAGGTTCTGGTTCAGGTAGCAACCGGCCAAAACAGTTATTTGATTTGCGTGATGCGCCCATCAATGTGATGTGGAATATCGACACACCCATGGTCTGTGCACTTAATGGTGCTGCGGCGGGATACGGCATGGATCTGGCGCTGCTCTGCGACATTCGGGTTGCTGCTGAATCCTCCAAAATGGCCGCTGTCACTGCCAAACGTAATGTTGTGCCCGAGTCCGGTGGTACCTGGTTATTGCCAAGACTGATTGGCTGGGCCAAGGCCGCGGAACTTTACTACCGGGGCAGGGTGGTTGGCGCGCAAGAGTGTCTTGAGATAGGACTGGTGAATACTGTGGTCCCTGATGACAAATGTCTTGAAACAGCAATGGAGTGGGCGCAGGAAATCGCCGACAACGCACCGATGGCCGTGCAAACCACCAAACGCATGATGCGTATGGGGTTGGAGCAGTCATATGACACCTCGGTTGATCACCTGATGGTTCATCTGACCGGTATGTTCCAGAGCGAAGACTTCAAGGAAGGTGTTCAATCATTCCTCGAGAAGCGTAAGCCTGAATTTACTGGCAGATAGAGCCTGATCATCGGAGGGCTCAATGATTATCGTCCTCTGGTGCGCCGTTCAAGGCCAGGGTATACATGATACCAGCGCGCTCGCGACAGACGTCGTAAGCGCGGCTGGCCTCTATCCCTGTCATCCAAGGTTCCATTGCATAAACATTGGTGATGTAGGTTCCTGCTTTTGCTTTACTGATTACATTTATAACAGAGGCGGCTATAACAGAGGCGGCTATAACAGCGGCGGCGGTGACTGTTGCGCAGAGACGGGCGTGCACTTAGGTGATTACAAGGCGTCCAGATATGGTTTCAAAAAACTGCCGAGTTTAGCTAATGTCAGCGGCTTGGTAATAACATCATTAAATCCAATGTCAATGTACTCTTTTAATTTGGCCGTTTCCGCATTTGCCGTGAATGCGATGATGTTGGGTGCGTGGATTTCATCGTCATCAGCCATCCATTGGCGAAGTTCAATACCGGTATGAAGGGGCATTTGAATGTCGGTAATAATCAAATCAAATCGGTTTTCTCGAGCCAGCTTCAGGCCTTCCACGGCAGATTCTGCCATTGTTAGCTCCGCTGCGAACTTGTTCATCATGGCTTTCATGACCAATCGATTCATATCGGTATCTTCTACATACAGTACTTTCAGTGAGCCACTACGACGATAATCCAACTCCGGGTCTAGTATTGAAGGAAGGGGGAGGGTGCCTGGTTCTATTGCCTCCATTTCTGTTTCCGCAGAATTGGCTTCGGGTAATCTCAGTTCAAAACTGACGCTACTACCCACGCCCAATGTGCTTGCCACCACCAGCTTTGAATTCATGGCGAACAGAATCTGTTTGACAATGCTGAGGCCCAGGCCGGTGCCACCGAATTCTCGACTGAAGCCAGTGGCGCCCTGAAAAAACGATTCGCCCAGGTGAGACAAGGTCTTCTGGTCCATACCAATGCCACTATCGGTTATTTTGAATCGCAAGACGAAACCGCCTGACGAATGGGGCTGGCAGTCTACTACCATTGAAACTTCACCTTGTTTGGTGAATTTCCGGGCATTGCCGACAATATTGGTTATAACCTGCGTTATACGGCGAGCATCACCGACCAACCTTAACTGCTCATCGCCTTTAAATTCCGCCTTGAAATTGATCGCGGTTCCTTCGAACAAAATATGACTCATATCGCTACTTTGCTGAAAAAGAGCGAAGAACTGAAAGGGGTCGTTGACCAACTGTAGTTCTCGGTCTAATGTTTTTTGAAAATCAAGCAGCTCGTTAATTAACGACAGAAGAGTTTCAGATGATGACTTTGCAACTGATACATATTGGCGTGTATCAATGTCATCTGGTCTCTGGGTGGTGTTTATTAGATCAAGGCAAGCAACAATACTGTGCAGCGGAGTGCGTAGCTCATGGGTAATTGCGGACACGAAAGCATCTTTGGATGCCAGCGCTTCGCGCAATTGTTTTTCCTGCGCCTTCAACTCGGTTACATCAACCAGGCACCTTAGTAAGTATCTTTCCTGATCGGGGATGTCCGGTTCGATGATTCGCATCGCACCGATGAAAGTGCGTGTTTCTTCCTCATTGGAAAGAACCAGGTCCCAGGGGCCCGATGCCCCCTCTTCCCAGGCGGTTTCTCTCCGTTCAGTTTCTGTACCGGAGCCAAGCTCGGTAAAACCCTGATCTTCCAGGGTTCGATAGGCTTCATTCTGAAGGACATGGTCCTGTATTCGGCTTTCCAAAGAGACACTAATCGGCAGTCCATCTAATACCGATGAACCGACAATTCGCTGATTGTCGATGGCGTCGACAATACTTTTACTCAGGGTAACATCGCGCAGGAAAACTACCCACTGTTCCATCTGGTCGATTCTTATAGCTGTAATGAAGCCTTCTAGATCAATCCTGCCTTTCGCTTTCGAGTGCCCGGTCAATTCAATCAGTTCATCGCTGAGGGGTGCTGCGTCAAATACTCCCTCTGCATAAAAGCGTTCTGCGTGTTCTTCATTTAACAGAAACCGCGGCATCGGCTCATTCATGGCTTCCTCATGGCTTAAGCCAAACATCTTGCTCGCTCGCGAATTCCACTCTTGAATACGTCCCTCGTTATCCAGCAGTGCAATAGCGTCAAACGAGCTGTCGATCACCGCAATCATTGTTTTCTGTGCAGACTCAAGGGCTTGCAGTGCGCTGGAAAGTTCTTCACTTTTTTCAATGGCAATATCTCGAGATAGAATTAACTTCAAGGAAGATCGACGCATCAAAGTAACTACGAGGATGGCTATTCCCGAGCAAAATACCACCCCCAGTATCAAATTGAATGTGTGCATCAACACATCCTGCTGCGCGGCCAATGGCGCCGTTGATGAAGGCGGATAACCACCTTCATATGCCAGCCCCGCTAAAGAAACAATCCCCAGGACACCGGCAAGAAGAGCAACCCTTGGGCCAAGTAATAGCCCTCCCATCATGGGAAGTAATAGAAACCAGATACAATATGCAGAAAATATACCGGATCCGTAGTAGGCCGGGACTAGAGTGACAGCCATAGCCGCTGTTATCAGCAAGCTCGCGGCGACTTGAGCGGACCCACCAGACCGGGCAATCAGCGCTGAGACGAAAAATAAAATTGAGCCGAATAAGAAGGCTATGCCCTCCAACAGTTTGATTCCGGTATTCGCGCTTGAATACGCAAAACCAAGAAGCAAGGCTATGAATGCAAAGCTTGAAATAAAATATATGCTACGACGCTGAAATGCAGGGGGAAATATTCCAGACAAGAGTTCAGCATCCTGCAGGCGGTCAATATTCATTTCAGCATCTATATTAGTAGACGGTACTTTTGAAACCATTTCTCAATCTGACCTGATTTAGGTGATTTAGATATAAATTTTAGTGGTGCAACCGAAAGCTGGCAACTGATTATGTTGATTGGTTCACTCGGAGCTTAGGGCGGAATTGGTGAGATGTACGGCAGCCTCGTTGGTCATCTCCGCGATACTCTTCGGTACTGGAATCACCTGTGTCCGGGTGGGTTAGAGATACGACCTACCTCTGCCAGTCTTCTTATTCAGTGAAACTATGCTCCTTGAGCGAAAGGCGACAGAGAAATGTGGCTTAATAAGCGGGACCCGACCTATGATCCGCGCTACAGCCATTCACTGAAAGGGCCATCTGAAGTTCGGCAAATTTGGGGATATTGTCGAAATGACCAGTGACCAGGATTGGCCACTGGTATTGAGGCGCTCAAGAAGCCTTCTTGTACGGCGGTCGCATCGCGGCTGCGAGTTTTGAAACCGTGTTGGATTGGGTGTAGATGGCTTTGGCATGGCTGAAATTCCTGAAGCCATCGAAACCGTGATAGGAGCCCATGCCGCTAGGGCCGACGCCACCAAAAGGCAGGTCTTCCTGTGCAATGTGCATGATCACATCGTTGACGGTGACACCGCCAGATGTCGTCCGTGTCAGCACTTCACGTTCCTCAGCGCTATCCTGGCCGAAGTAGTAGAGGCCTAACGGACGATCTTTGCTGTTCACGTAGTCCAGTGTTTCTTCGATATCTTTGTACTGCTTGATTGGGAGGATCGGGCCAAAGATCTCATCCTGCATGACTTTCATATCGTCCGTTGGGTCCAGGACGAGCATCGGTGGGATGCGGTGGTGTTCCTGCTGAGAGAAGTCCTCGCTTGCCGGGTTAATCTCAACTACGTTGGCACCTTTTTCTTTGGCGTCGTCCAGGTAGCTGTTCAGGCGGTCAAAATGACGTTCGTTAACGATGCTGGTGTAGTCAGGGTTGTCTATGATGTTGGGGAACATTTTGGCAACGGAGTTCTTTGCATGCTCCACGAATTCATCTCGGCTTTCTTCAGGCAGGATGACATAGTCTGGCGCAAGGCAGATCTGGCCGGCGTTCATGGTCTTGCCCGCCATGATATTTGTAGCCGCCAGTTTCAGGTTGGCAGATTTTCCGATGATGACGGGAGACTTGCCACCCAGTTCAAGGGTGACAGGAACCAGATTTTCCGCTGCAGCTTTCATGACGTGTTTGGCAATCGAAGTTGCGCCGGTGAACAGCAGGTGATCAAAAGGTAATCTTGAAAAGGCGCCGCCAACATCAGGGCCGCCGGTGAAGACTGCGACTTCTTCTTCATCAAAAGCTGCTGCGAACAATTCCTTCATCAGTTCAGAGGTCTGGACTGTAAATTCCGACGGTTTTATCATGGTGCGGTTGCCTGCTGCGAAAACGCCAGCAAGCGGTGCGAAGGTCAGCTGTACGGGAAAGTTCCAGGGGCTGATGCAGCCGACGACGCCCAATGGCTGGTATTCGATTCGTGAGCGTGCGCCAAAAATCCCTAGCGGGAACATGCTTTTACGCTTTTCAGGGCGCATCCATTTTCGGAGCTGCTTTTTTGATGACTCAAGCGGGCCAATGGATCCATCTATGTCAGTCATCTTGGACTGGTCCAGGGAACGGTGACCGAAGTCTGCCGCCATTGCCTCACTCAGTTTTGTTCCGTGGGTTTTCAGTATGTCGATAGCCCGGTCAATTCGGTCAATTCTGGTTTCCGCGGAAACAGCGCCTTCTGAGATGTATGCCTTCTTTTGGCGGTCGAGGACTGCCTGCATGTCTGCTTGTGTGGGTTCTACATTAGTCATGGGTGACTTGTCCTTTTGGAATTGGTGGTGTGGCAAAGGGCGCTATTCTAGCAAATTGCGCCGGATTAGCTCTATTTGGTGTTTCTTACGTCGCGGTTGGAGGTTTGGGTTGGTCAGGTTTAGGGGGTAGCCCTTGTTTATAGTCTGCGGGGGTGATTGAGTAGATGAAGGCGTCGTGGCGTTTGCCGTGGAGCAGCAGGCGGTTTCTTGCGCGGCCTTCGAATTGGGCGCCGGAGGCTTCAGCGACGGCCTTGCTGGCGCCGTTTTGGACGGACATGACGATTTCTATTCTTTGCAGGCCCATTTTTTCGGTGCAGAAACGGGCGAGGCCGATTGTGGCTTCTGTGGCGATACCTTTGCCCGTGCTTGGAGTTTTGATCCAGTAGCCAAGGTTTGCGATCGGGTGTTCATCGATCTGGTTGACGCTACAACCGCCGTGAAACTCGGTCCCATCCTTGCTGAAGATACCGAAGCTATAGGCGGAGCCGTTCTTCCAATTGGGTTGGATGGAGTCTAGCCACTCAGAGGCATCGTTCATTTGGTAGTCAGGGTGGCACCAGGGCAGGAATTCGAAGACTTCCGCGATGGATTCTCTGGCGGCGTGGAACAACACCTTTTCGTCGAAGATTGAGTAACGGCGAATCAGGAAGCGTTCTGTCTCGAAGGACAGCGGAATTGGTGTTGTCAGGTTCAATAGAATTCTTCAGTGGTATAGGTGAAAACTTCTGTGTTCTGCCAGCCTAGTGAGTCGAGCCCGGCTTTTGCCCTTAGCTCGGTGACGAATTGTCTGGGATCACGGATCTGTTGCCACACGGATGGCAGGTAAGTCGCCTGGCGTGATCCCTCCTTGATAATCAGGCCATCCACGCCCGGCCGTAATTTGCCCGCAAGATCCTCTAGCGATGAAGCAGGCAAACGTCGCAGTTGGCTCAGGATTGAAATATGGATGTCTATCTGTTGGTACTCTTCATGGCTGAGACCGCTGAATCTGGGGTCCTGAAAGGCTGCGGCCTGGGCATTTTTGGCAACGTCAAGCACTAGAGGACGGTGTGCTTGCAGTGAACCGATACATCCACGTAGCTTTCCAGCCATGTTCAGAGTGACAAATGTGGCTCGTTCTTTCTTTAATCTTTCTGGAAATAGGTTCAGGTCAATATTGAAATTTTTTCCACCCTCCAGTGGGTTGCGGATGGCTTCCCTCGCTAGCTGAAGCAGCGTTTGTTTATCTGCGAGCGTCCATGTGTCGATGTTCTGTTTTGATTCTTCTGTCACCTGCCAGGCCCCGTAGCCGACGACACGACCTTTGTTGCCCGCTGTGTCGCCTGAATTTTTGACGTTGACAGTCTCTATAGCCAGGCGGTGTGTCTTTATATGGTGTGTCTTTATATAGTGCAGCAGTCCATTCACCGGTGTGCAACCGCAGGCTTCATCACCCTTCAGTGTTGCGTCCAGCGTCATGATCTTTCTGGTCGTGTTCGCGTCTATCGAGTTCGCCGTGTCGTAGGCTTCAAAGTGGCTCAGGTCACTGCTTATCACGATGAGGGTTTCATCACCGCCCCAGAGCTTTTCCAGCACCGCGGCCACGGCTTCTTTGCTGGCATCACCGACCACGATAGGTACCAGTGTAAAGTCATCCAGTACGTGTTGCAGGAATGGTAGGTGAACCTCCAGGCTGTGCTCTTCGCGGTGGGCTTCGTCAAGGAATCCAACAGAAGCGCCGCCAACAATTTGTTGGATGCATTCACTGTCGATGGGGATATCTCCCAGCGGTGTTCGAAAACTGGTGCTTAAGGGGACGGCCATGCCTTTGAAGGCAACTCGGTGTGATGGGCCCAGTAACACGACGCGTTTGATCCTGTCGTGAGCGCTACCCAGTTTTCTGTAAACCTCACCTGCAATGGCGCCCGAATAAATATATCCGGCATGCGGTGCGATGATGGCTTTAGGGCAGTCCAGCCCCGCGTCTCCCTCTAAATAGGTGCTGATCAGAGCGCTGAGCGTTGCGGCGTCATTCGGGTAGAATGTACCTGCAACGGCTGGTTCACGAACAGTTGTCATTGGGCATACCTGGACCTGTTATGGGCATTGTAATTTCAATAGAGGATGAAACCAATTGTCTCAAATAACTACCTGGGATTGGGCGAAAAAGCCTAAACCTGATAATCACGGCAAAAAGGCTACGCAGTACTGGCGCAAGCTGGATGATGGCAGGGTGCAGTGTGAGGTCTGCCCGCGGTTTTGCAAACTCAGGAATGGCCAGCAGGGGCTTTGTTTTGTCCGGGCCTGCGAGAATGACCAGATTGTCCTTAACACTTATGGCCGATCGAGTGGTTTTTGCATCGATCCGATCGAAAAGAAGCCCCTGAATCATTTCCTGCCAGGCACTCCGGTACTGTCTTTTGGCACCGCCGGCTGCAATCTCGCCTGCAAGTTTTGCCAAAACTGGGACATGAGCAAGTCTCGCGAGATGGACAAGCTGGCCGATGAAGCCTCACCCAGGAAACTGGCAGAGGTGGCCGAGGAAACGGGCTGTAAGAGTATCGCTTTCACCTATAATGATCCTGTGATTTTCCTGGAGTATGCGGTTGACGCGGCGCTTGCCGCCCGCGAGAAGCAGATCAAATCAGTGGCAGTGACAGCGGGTTATGTTTGCCCGGAGCCACGAGCGAAATTCTTCGAGCATATGGATGCCGCCAATGTCGATTTAAAAGCATTCAATGAAGGTTTCTATCACAAAATCTGCGGCGGACACCTGGCGCCGGTGCTGGAAACACTGAAGTACCTGAAACATGAAACCAGTGTTTGGCTAGAGATCACAACACTGCTGATTCCGGGTGAAAATGACTCCAGTGGCGAGCTGGAAGCGATGACGCAGTGGATCGTCGAAAACCTGGGTGCTGACGTGCCGCTTCACTTTTCAGCGTTCCATCCTGATTACAGGATGCTTAGTCACCCCAATACTTCTGTTGAGACGCTCTCAAGGGCCCGTAGCATTGCGATTTCGGCCGGGTTGCATTACGTTTACACAGGCAATATCCATGATAGTCCAGGTGGTTCAACTTATTGCCCCAATTGTGCGGCTAGATTGATTGAGCGGGATTGGTATCAACTCGGTGAATGGAAGCTCGACAGTCAGTTGTGCTGTAAAACATGCGGCACCTGGATAGCAGGTGTTTTTGAGGAGTTACCCGGAACCTGGGGTCGCCAGCGTCAGGTTGTGCGTATAAAGGGTACTTGATAACCGAAGGGGATTAATCGTGCCGACTGCAGTCACGTCCATTGAAGACATCGTTTCACAGATTGAGAATCCGCCGGATATCAGCCTGGATTGCTCTGTGGTCGATAGGGGTATCGATAACTATCATGTGGATGTAGAGATTTCTCCAGCGTTTACGCGGCTGGTCAGGGAAGCCGTAGAACAAAACATGAAACTGTTGATCGCCGGTAAGCCGATGATTTCGGGCAATGCTGAAATAATGCAGGAAGTCAGGGAGGCCTATACCGATCTGATGAAGGTGACGTTGCATCGATGCAAGACGGACCTTAAGCCAGAGCAAGTCAGCATCCTGCAGTTTGGCATCGTGAAGTTTGTAATCCAGGAAGTCCTTGGTGCTCTGGCTGCCTACGGCGAGAAGCTTGAAGAGACTTTAGGCCAACAGAAATATTCAGGTTCAAGGTCGCTGCTGGTCACCCAGGAAAAAATGACCTGGTTCAGGAAGCACGCTAACGAGTTCCAGTTTCGAATCGTCCGGTTGTTCTTAAGGCAGTTTAAGCGTGAAGAAAACAATCAGTTAAAGCCGTTACGAGAACAGGTCGTTGGCGATTTTATGGAAGCTGCTAGCGTCCTCTGCAATCCCCTCCTGTACGCAAGGACACCCAAAGACCCCTTGCTCTTGCTGGACTATTACGCGATTTGGCCAGGCAATGGCGCTGAGTTTGAGAAATTGAACGATGCTCTGGAAGCGGGATTCAGGAAAGCGTTTGCAAGCCAGGTATTCGCCCCACTGCGCAATGATGCAAAGCTCAGATCTGTCCAGTCAGAGGTTTATGACGAACTGGGCGGACTGTTTGCGTCGCAAACCGTGCTTGGGCCATCAGAAGACCAGAAAGAAATCGTCGAGGAAAGCTTGAGCTGGCTGGAACATCCCGATAATGCCCGGTTGCTGTTTGACGAGAAAGTTCACGAACGCCACCTTAGCCAGGAAGGCCTGGGGTTCTCCGCTGGTTGGGGGCTAAAAGGTGACATCAAGAAACTTCATAAAATCGCCCAGGGTTTACGCAAAGCGGTAGGCGACAACAAAGCCGTTCGGCGTTTGCTGGTGAGCTACGCACTGCGTGATAAAGTGACACAGGCAGATCTTGATCTGATCGAGCTTGAGGATATTCTTGGGTTTGTGTCTGGTGTCGAATCAGAACAGGTCCATGATCTCGTTGCTGGCACCGCAGAAGGTGGCCTGGCACTTCAGGCGAAGCTTGAGGAATGCAAAGCCGAGTTCGACAGGATGATGCGGGAATCTGAAGATGGCCTGACGGTCAGATTGCTGACCGACTATTGTCGATACCGTCTGCACTTAAAGTACTACCGGTTTGCGCATCGAATGTTTAACCGGCTATCAGTGATAACGGAACCCCAGAAAATCCAGTTAGCTAAGGCCGGTGGTAATCTTTACCGTCTGCTTAGCAGTGCGGAAGTCAAAAATATTGGTTCGGACGAGAAGCCCGAAGTTATCCATCACACGATTCTCAAAGCAGATGTGAGAGGGTCAACAAAGGTCACCGCAGAGCTGACAAAACGGGGGCTTAACCCTGCATCCTATTTTTCACTTCGTTTTTTCGATCCGATCACCGAGCGGTTGGCCGCTTACGGTGCCGTCAAAGTATTCATTGAGGGGGATGCTGTCATTCTTGGCGTTTATGAATACAACAATGCACCGGATGAATGGTTCAGCGTCTCCCGGGCGTGCGGCATGGCGAAGGAAGTGATAGATATTGTGACCTCGAAGAATGCCGATTCGAAACAGACGGACTTACCAACGCTGGAGATCGGTATAGGCATTTGTTATTTAAATGACCGGCCGCTATTCCTGTTTGATGACAATCGTCCGATCATGATTTCTTCCGCTATTGGCGATGCGGATCGCTTCGCATCATGTTCCTGGAGGCTACGGGAAGACCACGATTCTGGAAATTTCAATGTTGATGCCTACCTGTTAGATGATAATGACGGGGTCAAAGGTGAGAAGGGACAGACAGTTCTTCGATATAACGTTAACGGCATTGTTATTGATGACGCCGCCTTCGAAAAATTGCAGTCCGAGGTTCATTTTCGCAATCTGAAGGCTAAATCAGGTGTCGTTGAAGAGAACTTCTATGCCGGCCAGTATCCCGATGTGGCAGGAAAGCAGCGGGATATAGTGGTCCGCCAAGGTAGGGTGGGTCGCTGGAAGGACGACGCAGTGGTCACTGGCGCTAGAACTAGCCAGTTCTTCTATGAGGTGCTGCCGAACTCCAAGTTTGCCAACCGAATAGTTGAGCTAGCAAGCAAGAAAGGCACCTAAACATCTATTTTTTATAGTGTTTCCGGAATCACAAGCATTCCAAAATGCGATAGTGCGCTGCACTTTTCATGCTAAACTTGCCGCCTTTTTCTGATCGAAAACGACCTTTGGAGTAAATATTGGGCAAGAATCTCTTCCAGAAAGTATGGGATGACCACGTCATCAGACAATTAGACAACGGCCAGTTCCAGGTGTTTATGGCGTTGCACCTGATCCATGAGGTGACCAGTCCGCAGGCTTTTGGCATGTTGAAGGACAAGGGGCTTAACGTCGCCTATCCCAAACGGACCTATGCGACGGTCGATCACATTATTCCTACGGATAGCCAATCCAGGCCGTTGGCTGACGATATGGCCGAAAAAATGATCCAGGTGCTCAGCGATGCGAGCAGTGAGCATGGCATTGAATTTTTCGCGCCAGAGTCAGGCTCTCAGGGAATTGTCCATGTGGTGGGTCCGGAACTTGGGTTAACCCAGCCGGGAATGACCATCTGTTGCGGCGATAGCCACACGGCAACTCATGGTGCTTTCGGGTGTGTCGCACTCGGGATTGGTACCAGCCAGGTTCGTGACGTGCTGGCCAGTCAGACGCTGGCGATGGATCCGCTGAAAGTCAGACGAATCAAAGTCGATGGTGAGCTGTCGGTAGGTGTGACGGCAAAAGACGTCATCCTGCACATCATTCGTATTCTGGGGGTGAACGGTGGCGTCGGTTATGCCTACGAGTATGGCGGGTCGGTGATTGACGCCATGACCATGGAAGAGCGGATGACTGTCTGTAATATGAGCATTGAGGGTGGCGCCCGGTGCGGCTACATCAACCCGGATGAAACCACGTTTGAATTCCTGAAAGGCCGTGAAAGGGTGCCCGCAGATTTCGACGAGGCGTGTGAAAAATGGCGCGCCTATGCCAGCGACTTAGAGGCTAGTTATGACGACGAAGTCCTGATTAGCGCTGCAGACATTAAGCCGACAGTGACATGGGGCGTGACCCCGGCGCAGGCTATTTCCATCGAAGAGCTCGTGCCTTCGCCAGATAAGGTGGAAGGTCTGGACAAGAACCTGATCAATGACGCACTTGGCTACATGAAACTGGAGGCGGGTGCGCCGATCAAAGGTACAAAAATTGACGTTGCCTTCATTGGTAGTTGTACCAATGGTCGCCTGAGTGACTTCCAGGCAGTAGCGAAAGTGATTGAAGGTAAAACGGTTGCCGGTAATGTCAGGGCGATAGCAGTGCCTGGTTCCGAGAAGGTCGACAAAGACGCTCGGGCTATAGGCCTGCACGAAATATTTGAAGCCGCCGGATTCGAATGGCGTAAGCCAGGCTGTTCCATGTGCCTGGCCATGAACCCGGATAAGCTGGTGGGTGATGAAATCTGCGCCTCCAGTTCAAACCGAAACTTTATAGGGCGGCAGGGGTCTTCAACTGGCAGAACAATCCTGATGAGCCCGATAATGGTCGCAGCCGCGGCTATCGAGGGGAGTGTCGCCGACGCACGCGAAGTGTTTAACCTGACGGAGGAAACATCATGAGCCTTTCCAAACTGGCGGGTAAGGGGGTTTACATCCAAGGAAACGACATCGATACAGACCGAATTATTCCTGCGCGATACCTGAAATGCGTGACTTTTGATGAGCTTGGTCCATCACTTTTCTATGACGTGCGCTTTGAGTCAGACGGTACATCCAAAGATCATGTGCTGGATGCACCTCAGCACAAGGGCGCAGAGATCCTGATATCCGACGATAACTTTGGTTGCGGCTCCAGCCGAGAACACGCGCCACAGGCGATCCAGAAGTTCGGGTTGAAAGCAGTCATTGCAGGATCCTTCGCCGAGATTTTTCATGGTAACTGCACAACACTCGGGATTCCCTGTGTGGTGATGGATGAAGCGAATCGGGTCAAGCTTACCGCCGATGTTGAAAAACATCCTGAGTCAGAGATCATCATTGACCTTGAAGGGATGCAGGTCATCTGTGCGAACGCGATTTATCCGATACAAATGAAAGAATCGACGCGTGAAGCATTTCTTACGTCTACCTTTGACCCACTCGATAACCTGCTAAGTGCCAAGACTGAAATACACAGCACGGCGAAGAAGCTGGGTTACGCCTAAGGGGAGCTGAACATGGCCGGGAAAAAGATCGAAATCTACGATACGACTCTCCGGGATGGTAACCAGGGAGAGGGGGTAAACCTGTCCCTTGGCGACAAGCTGGACATTACCCTGGAGTTGGACGCCGTTGGTGTGGATTTCGTTGAAGGTGGCTGGCCTGGCTCCAATCCGAAGGATGATGAGTATTTTCAAAAGGTCCGCGACCTGGAATTGAAGCATCTTAAGATCGTTGCGTTTGGTTCTACCCATCGCGCTGATTCACTGCCCGCGGATGATTTGTTCCTGCAAAAACTGATTGCGGCCAAGGCAGACGTCACCTGTATCTTTGGTAAAGCCTGGGATCTGCACGTTGACCAGGCGCTACGAATTTCTCCGGATCGAAATCTCGAGCTGATCTGCAATTCAGTGGCCCACCTGAAGGACTCAACCGGCAATCCGGTGTTCTTCGATGCTGAGCATTTCTTTGACGGTTTTAAGAGTGACCCAGGTTACGCGTTGGCGTGTGTTCAAGCGGCTGTGGATGGCGGCGCAGAAAGACTCATCCTATGTGATACCAACGGCGGGGTAATGCCCCACGAGGTTGGAAATGCGGTCAGGGAACTGCGAAAAGAGATCCCCGGGATCAAGCTTGGCATCCATGTTCACAACGACGGCGGTCTTGCGGTAGCCAACACCCTGCGTGCCATTGAAGAAGGTGTTGTCCAGGTGCACGGGACGATCAATGGGATTGGTGAACGGTGTGGCAACGTGGACCTGACATCGATCCTGGGCAACCTTGAGCTGAAACTTGGATACGAATGCCTGCCCGAAGGGCGCATACGTGGCCTGACAAATTTGTCTCGGAAAGTCTGGGAATATCTAGGGATTAAAGGACCCAGCGGCCAGCCATTTGTTGGCCCCAGTGCTTTTGCCCATAAAGGGGGCGTCCATGTTAGCGCCGTACAACGAAACCCGGATACCTATGAACACATAGATCCAGCGCTGGTCGGTAATTCACGAAAGATCCTGATCAGCGAGCTGGCGGGCGGTTCGAACCTGAAAGCCAAACTGTCAAATCGCTATCCCGAACTGGAAGAGGGTAATGCGGTTAAGAACATCCTTAATGAGATACAGGACAAGGAACATTCCGGTTATTCTTTTGAGAATGCCGATGGCAGTTTCGACCTGATCGTTCGACGTCACATTGGAAAGTACAATCCACCCTTTGACCCGATTTACTATCGAATTTACTCACCGAGTAACGAAGTGCACTCAGATTCAGATGGTCTGATAGAGGCCAGTGTCAAAATTGGCATAGATGATCACGTCGAGCTTTGCGCAGCAGAGGGTATAGGTCCTGTTGATGCGCTCAATCGTGCATTGCAGAAAACGCTGATCGAGAAATTCCCGGTTATCAAAGACCTGCACCTCACTGATTTCAGCGTTAAGGTGGTTAACAGCACTGAAGAGACCGCAGCAAAGGTGCGGGTCTATCTAGAACACAGTTTCCAGGGCGAGATGTTTGGCACAATTGGGGTCAATGTGGACCTGATCAAGGCAAGCTGGAATGCGCTGATTGAGGCCTACCAGTATGCTCTGTTGCAGCACTCGGACTTTGTGGCAGAGCTTGAACCGGCTTCTTCAACGGATGACGATTCCAGCCACAGAAAATCGGCCAGCTAGAAACCTGATTCCGAAGCCAGGATTCACTACACGAATGCAGCTGACTAGAGAATATAGGCGATGATCCGTGATATCTTTCCTGTCGAATCTTTCAAAATCACTACTCTCTATACCAAAACTCTCCACAAAATAAGGACAACTCAATGAAGATTGATGGACACTTAACGCCGGACTGGCGCTTGATTCCCGATCACGTAAGGAAGATGGAAGCGCAGGGCTTCGACCGTGTTGGCACGGCCGAGATGAATCATGACCCCTTTATGCCGCTACTGCTGGCTGCGGAACATAGTGAAAAAATCGAAGTAGGCACCGGGATTGCCGTCGCATTCGCACGAAGCCCGATGATCCTCGCTAATCTTGGACACGACCTGAACGCATACTCAAAAGGACGTATGGTGATGGGCCTGGGTTCCCAGATTCGGCCACATATTACCAAGCGATTTAGCATGCCATGGGGCGCACCTGCACCACAGATGAAAGAATTGGTTCAGGCAATGCGTGCGATCTGGGCAAACTGGTACGAAGGCGAGCCACTCAGGTTTGAAGGCAAGTATTACAACCACACTCTGATGACGCCAGCGTTTACCCCGGAAGATAAGGAATACGGTGCACCTAAAGTGACCCTGGCGGCCGTTGGTCCCATCATGACTGAGGTTGCGGGTGAAGTTGCCGATGGGTTAATCATTCATCCATTCAGCAACGAGAAGTACATTCGTGAGGTGACGCTACCGGCGATTGAACGCGGTCTGGCCAAGTCTGGTCGATCACGTGAAGATTTCGAAATCGCTTATACCCCGTTCATTGTTTCCGGAAAGGACGAAGAAACTTTCGAGAAAGTGAAACTGGAAGCCAAGAATCGCATTGCTTTTTACGGTTCCACACCCGCATACAAGAATGTTCTGGGTGTGCATGGCTGGGGCGACATGCAGTTTGAGCTGAACAAGTTATCCAAGGAAGGCCGGTGGGCTGAGATGGGTGAAATGATTACTGATGACATCCTGAACGTTATGGGTGTGATGGGTGAGCCTTCAAGTCTCGTTGCCGAAATCAAATCACGATATGGCGATTTTACTGACCGCACTAGCGGTGGGTTTAATTTTGTAGATGCGGAAGAGCGCGTTGGGATGATTGCGGAGCTTCGCGCCTGATAATTGGGTCTAAGTGATAGGAATTGAATGTCTGACGAACTGTGGCGACATAGCGCAACTGAACTGGCGGAACTCATTCGCAAGAAAGATGTTTCCAGCCGGGAGGTTGTTGAATCCCACCTCAACCGGATAGAGGCCGTTAACCCGGCGGTGAATGCCGTAACTCGAGTGCTGGCAGATTCAGCACTCGATGCGGCTGACCAGGCTGATGCTTCTCCTGCATCAGGTCCGCTGCATGGTGTACCTTTCACCATCAAAGAAAATATTGATTGTGTCGGCTCTCCCACGACCCAGGGTGTTCCTGCGATGGCTGATGCAATGCCGTTCCAGGATGCGCCTGTAGTTGAGCGGATGAAGCTGGCAGGTGCGATACCCCTGGCGAGGACAAACCTGCCGGAATTTGGCTTGCGCATTCACACCGATAACCCGTTGCATGGTCTTACCCGCAATCCCTGGGACTCAATGCGGACTGCTGGTGGAAGCAGTGGAGGTGAAGGCGTAGCGCTGGCGACGGGCATGTCACCCATTGGTCTGGGCAATGATATCGGTGGCTCTTTGCGTAACCCCGCTTTTTGCAGCGGTATTACTTCTATCAAGGCGACGACTGGTCGCATCCCCTGGGCTTCTTCCATTGAACCGATTTCCCAGCCCATTGCCTATTCACTGATGGTTGCGGAAGGCCCGATGGCCAGGTCAGTGAAGGACATTAAACTCGCACTTGAGTTCCTTTCGGGTCGAGATGTTCGTGACCCGACGAGTGTCACCGCGCCTCTTGAAGGCCCAGCACCAGAAAACCGTAACGTCGCACTGGTGACTGAAATTGAAGGCATCAAAATGCCGCCGGCATTTGTTGCTGCGATTCGTCGTGCGGGAGAGATTCTCGAAGCTGCCGGTTGGCACGTGGAAGAATGCCAGCCACCTGAGCTCGCTCGTGTAAATGAAGTGTGGGCGCAATTGCTGACTCGGGATATTGAAGAAACGGTGTCGTCCATCAGTCCGATGATGACTGAAGGTGCCGTTGGCCTGTTAAATGAGTTGATAGAACGTTTTCCCTCTTCAGCAATGCCTAATACAGTTGTTCATATGGAGCGTGATCGATTGTGCAGGGACTGGTCTGCGTTTAACCAGCGGTATCCTCTGGTTGTCGGTCCGGTATGGAGCGATGTTCAATTCCTCCACGATGCTGACCTTGACCCACACACGGGCGCTGATACAACGCTGAGCCGGCTGGCATTTATTACGCCGGGTAATCTACTGGGTATCCCGGCGGTAGCGGTTCCAATGGGTGTGCATGACGGCTTGCCACTGGGAGTCCAGATCTACGCTGATCGCTGGCGTGAGGACCTATGCCTGGCGGCGGCGCAATTGATCGAGGATGAAGTAGGGCTGATCTGTCCTATTGATCCCGTCACGTAGACGATGTCAGTACCGCCTGGCCCTTATCTGAGTGAACAATCCTTAACGGTTCTCGCATGCCGGCAATCAGTGCGCCACCTCTTTTGGGGTATTCTCCGTTTGGGTCGCCGGCCATGAAAAATCCAACATCAGTGAATTTTGTCGAGTCATTGGGTTTAAAGAAAGTTGTCTTATAGCCAAAATCACAAAGGTTTCACCGTTTACTCTTGCCGAAATCCTTGATACGTTCCTGCATCGACTTGTCTGCGCCGGGGCTGTTTTCGCGTTCAAAGACCAGGCCTTCACCCAGGGGCAGATTCATGCCTTTGTTCACCAGCATCTTGTCAGCGCGAAGGGTGTGCCAGGAGTTGCCTACAATCTGTCGCGCAATTTCGATCGTGCGGTCGATTAGCGCATCGTCAGCGACGCATTCATTGGCAAGGCCTATTGCGACAGCCTCGCTGCCTGCTACTACCCGGCCGGTATACATCATTTCCTTCGCTCGAATCGGCCCAATCCTGCGGGGTAGCCGTTGGCTCATGCCCCATAGTGGTGTCATGCCCCATTTCCCATGGGTATCTGCAAACTTGGCGGAGTCGCTCGCGATTAACAGGTCACAGGCGATGGCCAGTTCGAGTGAACCGGTGTAGCAATGTCCCTGTACTGAAGCGATGATGGGCTGTGGCAGGTTTTCAATCAGCTCGAGGGTTTCAGCCTGGAAGTGACGAGAGGGTGCTGTTTCGCCAGACTGGATCGCCTTCAGGTCGTTACCGGCTGAAAAGGATCGCCCTGCACCGCGAAGAATCACACAGCCTGTTTCTTCCGATTGGGCACTGATTGTCTCTAAGTGCTCTCGTAACTCTATAAACAGGTTTGGGCTAAGTGCATTTAGCGTATCCGGTCGATTCAACGTGAGGATTGCGATCCCGTCGTCGTCAGTTCTTAGTACCAGGTCTCCCATTGGAGTCTCCATTGTGTTCTAAACCACAAGTGCGTTCTAAACCAAGTGTGTTCTAAAACAAAGAATTCAACCAGCATTGTGCGCGATTCGGCGAGGTGCTGCAAAGCTGGGGCAGGTACGTGTATGCTTCGTCGCTTGAGGAGAAATTGATGAAAGATATGCCCCGGTCCGTTGAGTGGCGAGACAATACACTCGTTTTACTGGACCAGCGAAAATTACCGCAGAGAGAAGAAGTTGTGCTTTGCGATACCATTGAACAGGTGTTCGATGGCATTAGAGCGCTCACAGTTCGTGGCGCACCTGCAATCGGCATTGCTGCTGCCTACGGCCTATTGGTAGGCAGCCACAATAAGGATGCCGCGGATATTCGCGCCGACTTCAATGAGCGATGTGACTACCTGATCAGTGCAAGGCCTACGGCGGTTAACCTTGCCTGGGCCGTAAACCGGATGCGAGACTGTGAGCGGCGCTGTCATAAAGAGTCCAGCCTGTTTGCTGATTTATTACAGGAAGCACAGTCAATTCACGAGGAAGACAGGGTGGCGTGCAATGCCATCGCTGATGTTGGATTGCCACTGGTAGAGGCTCATCCGAATTTGCTGACCCATTGCAACGCTGGGAGTCTCGCTGTCTCTGAGCTTGGTACGGCACTCGCGCCTATCTACCGTGCTCACCAGAAAGGTGTAAAGGTTCACGTGTTTGTCGATGAAACAAGGCCGCTGCTGCAGGGCGCAAGACTGACCGCGTATGAACTGCATCGTAACGATGTGGATTGCACGCTCATATCAGACAACATGGCTGCTCACATTATGTCAGAAGGGAAAGTCGACATGGTGATCGTGGGGGCAGACCGGGTCGCGGCGAACGGTGATGCTGCCAACAAGATTGGCACAATGAACCTGGCGATTCTTTGTCAGTACTTTTCGATCCCTTTTTATGTTGCAGTGCCCTTGTCGACAGTGGATATAGAAACAACCTCCGGTGACGACATTGAGATTGAAGAGCGGGATGCTTCGGAAGTTAAAGAGTATGCAGGCCACCCGATCGCACCGGTTGGTGTTGCTGCCCGGTCCCCGGCCTTTGACGTTACACCGCATAAACTGATCACTGGCATTATTACTGATGCAGGCCTGCTCAAGCCGCCTTACACTGAATCAATCGCCAAAGTAATGAAGGGTTAAATGATGGCAGAAACTGAAGGTGTCATTAAGTTTAACCTGACTTTCCGTACCGAGAAACTGGGTGGCGTCGACATTGGAGAATTGTCTGCGTGGCGAACGGTCCTTAAAGACCTGGGGTTATTAGGCCAAACTCCTGGCCGATATGACGGTTATGGGTTCGGCAATATATCGCAGCGTTGCGCTGGTGGGTTTGTCATTTCCGGAACCCAGACAGGAGAGCTTGATGCCGTAACCCTGGATGACTATGCGGTCTGCGAAACCTGGGATCTGCAGCGCAACGCAGTTGATGCCAAAGGAGTCGTTAAGCCATCTTCGGAATCATTATCCCATGCCTCCATTTATGACGTTCATGAATCGGTGACATGTGCGCTGCACGCTCACAGCCCGGATATCTGGCGGAATTCAGTTGAACTGGGTATCGCGGTGACAGAGGAGTCGGTTGCCTACGGAACACCAGAAATGGCTAAAGAGGTAAGGCGGCTGATGATGGATATGGATTCGCCGGGCATATTTTCAATGGGTGGGCATGAAGATGGCGTTTTCACCTTCGGGCGCTCGTTAGCGGAAGCCGGCCAGTTAATGGTGCATGAACTGGTCAGGGCAAGAGCGCTTATTTAGCCAGGTATTAAGTTGGTGGTGTTCAAATAGAGCGAAAGTCTGGCGTATTCTGAAGATACAATGGAAAGATCCCAAAACTGACCTTTTTTCGCTGTTTTATTAACAATGATGAATACAATAGGGTCCCTCGAGATTAGGAAAGCTGATGGCCGATAACAGAGACAATAAACCGATAGTGATCATGTTCGTCATCGTGCTGGTAGCGATTGTTGGCGTGGTCGGCTACTTCGTAACAACCAGTAGACCTGAGCCGCAGGTAGTAGAAAAAATAGAAATACCTAAGGTAGTGGAACCTGTAAAATCAGAGTCGGTACCTGATCCAGAGCCCGAACCTCCGACTGCACCGGTTATTGAGGTGCCGGTGGAAGAGGAAAAGCCAGATTTTGTGTTGCCATTGTTGGACGACAGCGACCAGTTGATCAGGGACGGTGCGGTTAGCCTGTCAAGACATGAAGGCGTTAACGCCTGGGTGGCACCTAACCAGCTGATTCGAAAGTTTGTTGCGTTTACTGACAACATTGCTCGAGGGCAAGTTGCCAAGGAGCCTATCAGGTCACTGGCACCTGAAGGGCCGTTCCTGGTTCGGAAGATAGATGAAAAAACTTTCGAACTGGATCATGCATCGTATAGCCGGTACACGCCATTTGTTGAAATTGCCGGGTCGGTTGACGCTAGAAGGGCGGCTGAGTTCTACCATTTACTCAGGCCGCTTGTTCAGATTGCTTATGCAGAACTCGGTTACGGTAACCAGAACTTCGATGATGTAATGTTCCAGGCGATTGGTAGATTACTTGAGACCCCGATAATTACAGGACAGATTCGCCTTGTTCAGCCAGTTGTCATGTATAAGTTTGAAGACCCAAAACTGGAATCCTTGAGTGCGGCTCAGAAGCAGCTGCTACGAATGGGGCCTAGCAATACCCTATTGTTACGGGCCAAGATCAGCGAAATTGCACTGGAGTTGCGTGCTATTCTGGACAGATGACCCTGCCTCTATCTGACTACACTATCCTGGACCTGACCATTGCGCGAGCCGGGCCCACGGCGGTCCGGCTGCTTGCAGACTGGGGCGCAAACGTTATCCGAATTGAACCACCACCTGATGCCGGGCTCACCGATGTCACCGGTGGTCGGCTGAGCCCTGATTCACAGAACCTCCACCGTAATAAACGCGGCATGACGATTAACCTAAAGTCCGTTGATGGGCACGCGTTGTTTCTAAAACTGGCGGCGAAGGCCGATGTGGTGGTGGAGAACTTCCGAAAGGATGTGAAATATCGACTGGGTATCGACTATGAAGCTGTAAAAAAGGTTAACCCCGGCATCGTTTATGCCAGCGTATCCGGGTTTGGCCAGGATGGTCCTTATAGTGAACGCCCGGGAGTTGACCAGGTTGTGCAGGGCATGAGTGGTCTTATGTCTGTTACAGGGCAGCCGGGAGAAGGCCCGATGCGTGTCGGTATTGCCATCAGTGATACATCCGCCGGTATGTTCCTGGGGCAGGGGGTACTGATGGCGTTGCTTCACCGGGAGAAAACGGGGGAAGGAAGCTGGGTCCATACTTCCCTGCTTGAGTCGATGCTAAGCAAACTGGATTTTCAGGGCGCGAGGTACACCATGGCTGGTGAAGTCCCAGGTCAAGAGGGCAACAACCATCCGACAAATTCTCCGATGGGTGTTTTTCACACGTTAGATGGCATGGTCAATCTGGCGGCGAGCACCAACAAGATGTTTGGTGCGTTTACAGCGGCTGTAGGACAGCCGGGACTCGCCGAGAATGAAAAGTTCAGGAACACCAGGGGAAGGATCGCGAATCGCCATGAACTGTGGCAATTGATCAACGGGATCACGACCGGCATGATGACGGCTGAGCTGGTGGAGCTTGCCAATGATGCTGGTTGTCCGTGTGGGCCAATATACGATATTGCTGAGGCATTTGAGGATGAGCATGTTCGTTCACTCAAGATGCGTCGCACAACCAGGCGCGAAGAGATAGGTGAATTCGACCTTGTTCGCTCACCAATTAATATGAGTACTTTCCCTATCAGCGATCATTTCGAACGACCTGGTCCTGTTCTCGGTGAGCACACTGATGAAGTCCTGATCGAGATGGGTTTCAATGCAGAAGACATTAACCGGCTACGGCAAGCTGGCGCTATTTAGAATGAGCAGACGATGGAACTAAAAACCGAGAAAATGTTGGCGCAGGTGGAAGATGGAATTGGCTGGGTGACATTCAATAGTCCTGAGCGCCGTAACGCGATCTCACTTGAAATGTGGGAGGGCCTCGCGACTATTCTGGAAGCCTTTCAGCATGATGACCAGGTAAGAGTGGTGGTGATGAAGGGCGCCGGTGACAAAGCTTTTGTGTCAGGTGCTGATATTTCGGAGTTTGATTCGAAACGTGGCAGCGCCGCGCAAAAAGACGCCTACGGTAAGGTTGCAGCCAGCGCTAACCGGTGGCTGGTTAAATTGGACAAGCCGCTGATTGCAATGATCCAGGGTTTTTGCATCGGTGGCGGCCTTGCGACGGCACTAAGCGCTGATGTTCGCTTTGCGACGCCGGACTCAACCTTTGGTATACCGGCTGCGAAGCTGGGTCTTGGTTACGAGTATGAAGGGCTCAAGCGTCTCACTGAACTGGTTGGTTCATCGCGGGCAAAGGACATTATGTTCTCTGCAAGGTTTATGGCGGCAGATGAGGCCTTCCAGATGGGCCTGGTTAATCGGGTTTGTGAAATCGATGAGCTTGAAGGTGCGGTGAGAGATTACGCCGCGCTGATCACTGCCAACGCGCCGCTTACGGTCAAGGCAGCAAAGGCGGCTATTAACGAAGCGGTCAAGGACCCTTCGAGCCGGGACCTTGAGTCTATATCAATAATGATCAATGCATGTTTCGACAGTGACGACTACAAGGAAGGACGCGTGGCGTTTAAAGAAAAACGAAAACCCGCATTCAAAGGAAGCTAGCTATACTACGTTCTCAATTGCCCTGATATAAACTGGCCAGGGTTAGCGTTCGGTGAGGGCGGCTGCCTGGGCACGCTTCAATGGTTTCAGAATGTAGTCCATGACGGTCTTTTTGCCAGTCATTATATCGACCGTCGCCACCATGCCGGGAATAATGGGCAGCGGGTTTTCGCTGGTTCCAAGATGGTTCTTGCTGGTTCGAACCCTGATCCGGAAGAAATGCTCGCCGCGTTCATCGGTGATTGAATCAGCACTGATGACTTCTAGTACAGCTTCCAGCCCGCCGTAGATCGAAAAATCGTAGGCGGTGAGTTTGACCGTCGCTTTCCCGCCGGGATGGATGAATGCGATATCCGAAGGGCGGATGCGGGCTTCAACTAACAACGTTTCGTTCGACGGCACGATTTCAATCAGGTCCATTCCCGGTTGTATGACGGCGCCAATGGTATTAACCAGCACCTGGTTTACGGTTCCATCTACCGGGGATTTGACAGTCGTTCGATTAACCCGGTCTTCCAGGGCCACATTGGATATGTTCAAGCGGCTGATTTCGCTTTTGGCCTCATTCAATTCGGCTTGGGTTGCGCTTCGGAACTGTTGCCTCCTTTCTGCGATCTTCTGGTTGGCCTCGGCCACTGCGGCTTCTGACCCGGGAATGGCGATGCCTGTCTCTTCGAGTTGTCCAAGGGAATCGTTGACTGCCGCCTGTAATCTCAGTAGTTCGACCTGTGAAACCGCGCCGCTTTCAACCAATGGTGCTGTGATCTCAAGTTCTTTTTCCGCCAGTACTGCGTTGCGGGTCAGTTTGTTCTTTGCGGCCCTCAGTTCTGCCAGACCCTGTTCGTACTGGGTTCGCTGTTGCCTGAGTATACTGAGTGCAGATTCAAGTTCCTGCTGTCGGGACGTATACAGAAGGATTTCATCGTCAAGTATGTCCTGGTGTTCTTCAGAAAAACCCGGGATTGAAGTGAACGGTATTTCATCAATTTCCGCTTCCAGTCTGGCTACCCTTGCCCGGAGTGTATGAACAGATAGTGTGCCCTCACGAAATGAGCTGGCAAATCGTGTGTCGTCCAGCAGCAGCAGTATTTGTCCTGCGTAGACAGAATCGCCTGCACTGATGTTAACCTCTGACAGGATGCCCCCCTCGAGATTTTGGACAACCTGAATCTGGCCCGATGGAATCACCCGGCCTTCAGCATGGGCGACTTCATCCAGTGTCGCGAAATTTGCCCAGATAATAGCGATAAGGACAAAAGCTGCGGATAGCCAGAGAATCAAGTGGCTCGCCAGGGGCAGTGACTCAATTTCTGCCGCATAAGTATCCGGCATAAAGTGGATATCTGATTTGTATTCCCTCACTGGGGATTTCCTGCAAGCATTTTCAGCACTTCGTCTCTTGGTCCATCGGCAATTATTTTGCCATCATTTAGCACTATCAGTCGATCGACCAGCGAAAGCATTGATGCTTTGTGCGTCACCAGTAGTAGCGTTCGATCCTTTACGTACTCGGAGAAGTGCTTCAGGAAAAGTATTTCCGCGGTGTTGTCGATAGAGGCTGTGGGTTCGTCCAGAATCAGGATAGACGCGCGGTTAATAATGGCTCTCGCGATGGCAATGCCCTGTCGTTGTCCGCCAGAAAGACGTTCACCGCGCTCTCCGACGTTCAGGTCAAACCCCTGGGGATGCGTATTAAGGAAGTCGAGAATACCAGCAATCTTCGTTGCCTCAAGGACCGCCTCATCGGTGGCAAGCGGTGTGCCCAGGACGATGTTCTCCCTGACGGTGCCACTGAAAAGAGAGATTTCCTGTGGAACGTAACTCATGTTCCTGCGCAGGTCAGTGGGGTCGATCTGGTTGATATCTGTACCGCTGATAAGTATCGCCCCGGCGCCTGGTTCGTAGTAGTCCATTACCAGTTTTTGGAGAGTTGTTTTACCAGAGCCGGTCCGACCAATGATGGCGACCTTTTCTCCTTCTGTGATCTTGAATGATAAGTTGGAAAGCGCGGATATCTGTTGATCCCGATAGTTGAAGGTAACTTCTTTGAATTCAATGTCGCCTTTGATTGATGGACGATGCAGGAAGCTTTTACCGGCGGGTCGTTCTACCGGCAGTGCCATGATTCTGTCGATGGCATTGAACGCGGTAATTGAATGGTGATATCGAGTCAGTATTCCTGCTACCTGGCCCATTGGCGCCAGGCAGCGGCCTGTCAGGATTGTGCAGGCAATAAGACCGCCAACACTGAGGTTGCCGTCGATAATGGCGTACACGCCGACCGCAACGATGGCGATAGTAGAACCCTGCTGGACGAGTTGCGCCAGGTTAACGATGGACATCGAAAGGAAACGTGAGCGGAGTCCTATTTTTGCGAGCTTTGCGTTGAAGGTCTCCCATCGCTTCTGCATGACGCCTTCGGCGCGTGCTCCTTTTACAGTATCCAGTGAAGCGAGAACTTCAATCAGCATGGCGTGCTTGGCAGCGGATTCCTTGAATGTTTCTGTAATGAGGCCGTGCAGTGGCTTTTGTAGTGCGAGACCAGCAAGTATGATCATCGGTATCGCCACCACTGGAACCATCGCAAGAACCCCGCCGACCAAATAGATCAGGATTATAAATAGGATCACAAAGGGGAGGTCAATCAGTGCAATCAGCGTGGTCGATGTAAAAAATTCCCTGAAACTATCAAATTCCTGAAGGTTGTTGGCAAATGAGCCAACCCGGTCCGGCCGGTGGCTCATCTTGATATCCATGACCCTGCTAAAGGTCTGAGCGGACAACGTGATGTCTGCTCGTTTGCTCGCGGCATCGATGAAATATCCGCGCAGTGATTTCATGACAAGGTCGAAGAGAAACACAATGGCAATACCGGACGCGAGGACCCAGAGCGTCTCGATAGCATGGTTGGGAACCACCCGGTCATAGACATTCATAATGAATAGGGGAGTGACCAGGGCAAAAAGGTTGATTAGGAGCGAGGCAACCAGTACCTCGGCGTACAGGCCGCGAGATTTTCGGATCGTGCTCCAGAACCAGTCTTTGGAGATCCCTTCTGCCACCATGCCAGGTTTGAGCAGGTAGCAGTTGCCGTTATAACGCTCATCTAGCGAAGTGACCTCAACTTCGTGAGTCTTCTCCTGTTCATCGAAGAATAGAACGGTTGCGACATCGCCGTTTCGTTCGACAAGGATAGCCGCCTGGCCATCCTTCATTTCCAGGACGACGGGTAATATGAGAGGCGTGATGTCCATTAGCGGGCGTTGGACATAGGAAGCATTGAATCCCACCGATGCCGCTGCGCGAATGAACAGCGCTGTCGTTAATCTGCCGTCTTCCAGGGGGAGAGCGGCGGTTAGACTATCGGCGCTATGTGGTTGATGGTGGAGTCGAGTCATCGCAACAAGAGCTTCTAGCAGAGGGTCTCGAATGATGGGCTGATTAGGTTCATGCATCTCCGCAGTATAGCATCTGAACGTCGCACGATAGATGCCTTTGCGTAGGTATGTACTTGGGTATGTACTTGGGTATGTGCTTGGGTATGTGCTTGGGTATGTGCTTGGGTATGTGCTTGGGTAAATGTGCTGGGTATACTTGCGCGATGCGTTTGCTTGTCACAGTCATGCTGATATTTATTTCCGCAGGTTCTTTGGGAGAGAAAGAGCCCTCAGCGGGTAAAGAGCCCTCAGCGGGTAAAGAGCCCTCAGCGGATCAAAAGCCCTCAGCGAGTAA
>DTZW01000053.1 GCA_012961165.1 Gammaproteobacteria bacterium
ATGGTCAAGGCCCTGGCAGACCGACTGGCAGAAGCTTTCGCCGAGAAGCTGCACCACCTGGTTCGCACCGAGTATTGGGGCTATGCAACTTCAGAATCACTGAGCAATGACGAGTTGATCAAAGAAAAGTATCAGGGTATTCGCCCTGCCCCGGGATATCCCGCCTGTCCTGACCACACGGAGAAGGGAACTTTGTTTGAACTACTGAATGCGACAGCTGAGATTTCGGTCAATCTGACCGAACATTACGCAATGTACCCCGCCGCCGCTGTTAGCGGCTTCTATTTTTCTCACCCGGAGTCACGTTATTTTGGACTGGGAAAAATCGAAAAAGACCAGGTCGAGAGCTATGCAAAACGTAAGGGGCAATCTCTTGACATCACCGAAAGGTGGTTGTCTCCTAACCTTAAGTACGCATAATAATGCCCATGAGCGAAACCTCTGAAAAAGACTCAACGCCTGCCGCGGAAGAAGCTCACGAACCCCGGTTCCGGGAAGTTGTGATGAGCGTACTGGCCGCCGCACTGGGCGTCCAGAGTTCAAAAAATCGCGAACGGGATTTCACCAAGGGGAACCCGCTGGTGTTTATTGCCGCGGGATTGATCTTTACAATTTTGTTCGTACTAACACTGATCGGCGTTGTAAATCTGATTCTTTAGCGTGATCTCACTCTTTAGCGAGACCTCACGGGGACCATCCAAACACCGTCACCTCGCCCCTAAGGTACGAAGAACCTGACGAAGAGAGGTCTGGCCATCATTCCTTTCGAGTAGCAGATTGCCCGGCTAAGCTGGAAGTGACAGTGGATAGCTAGAAATAACGGGGAATTCTTAGACGTGACGGTGGCGGCTCGAAATCACACTAGCCGTACCCAACCTGATCGGGCCAGCGCCTAGCTGGTGGGCATACCCGATAGCCAGTAGATAATGGCCAGTACCGGAAGCACCACTATTGCAACTGCTGCAGATGCATCTGCGAAGCCGTCATCGTTTTCTGGTTTTGTTGATTCGTCGCTCATTTACGTCCCTAAATGTAATAATTTGATCGGATGGATTATACGATTGAATCGAGAATAATTCAGTCAATATTCTGAATATCGAAGCAGCATCCGTAGATGCTCAAGGGCAGATCGTGACGATAACACCGTCTGCGTCGTATGACTTAATGACCAGCACATCGTCGAGTGCCATAACTGGATGGTAATACCACGATTGCCTGTCGTCGGCGCACCCACCGCTTGTTTCGCTCCCAATGTTATGCCAACTGCAGTTTTCTGCACCATAACCATAACCATAGCCATAACAACCAACTTCCAGCAATGGCCTTGGCTCTACTGTCCTGGCATCACAAACCACCACCGGCAACGCCTGACTGTCTCTGCGAGCCATCTTTACCACCGGCAGAAAACTGCACTCCGGATTCGCGAATAATGTGGTCATGGCTAAACGCCGTGTACGTATCTGTTAGTTTCTGAGCGATCGCCTTACAGGCTCCATAGCAGGTTCGTATCATCTCAACGCGAGCAGTGGCGAATAATATGCTATGGTCGGTGGAGTATTTGGATCCCAGGTGATGATCCTGTTCTCGGCCTCTTTAAGAAGTGGCAACGACTGTTTGTTTGGACTCTATATAGCCAACCTCGAGGAGTATTTATGACTGTATCTAACACACCAGGCACTAGCTACGATATTGTGATCGTTGGTGCGGGCTCTGCCGGAATCGCTACTGCCAGTAGTTTGTTAAAGCGCAATGGAAGCCTGCGCATCGCCCTGATAGACCCCTCTCCTGATCATTATTATCAGCCCGGTTGGACCATGGTAGGCGGCGGTATTTTTAAGCCAGAATCGACCCACCGAAAAACAGCAGATCTTATACCCGCAGGCGTCGATTGGATTGCCAAATCAGTGACGGGCTTTGCGCCCGATGACAACTCTGTGTCTTTGGACAATGACGCTTCTCTCATCTATGGGCACCTGGTAGTTGCGCCGGGTTTGAAGCTGGACTGGGCTGCCGTTGAAGGTCTTGAAGAAACGTTGGGTAAGAACGGTGTAACCTCGAACTATCGCTACGATCTTGCGCCGTACACCTGGCAATTGGTGCAGGGCCTGGACAGTGGTAAAGCATTGTTTACCCAGCCCCCGATGCCGATTAAGTGCGCTGGCGCGCCGCAAAAGGCGTTGTATCTTTCGGCCTCACAATGGCTGACGAGCGGAAAGCTCTCAAACATTGATATCGAGTTCTACAACGCCGGTGGTGCACTGTTTGGCGTGGCGGCCTACGTACCGGCTCTCACCGCGTATATGGAGAAATACGAAGTAGGGATCAATTACCTGCACAATTTGATCAAGGTTGATGGCGCCAGCAAGACGGCATGGTTTAAAACCGCCGACGCTGAGGGTAACGAGCAGATTGTCGAATCCCGGTTCGATATGCTGCATGTTTGTCCACCCCAGTGTGCCCCTGACCTGGTTAAAAACAGTGAACTTTCCGGCGATGACGGATGGCTGGAGGTCGATCCCGCATCGTTACAACATAAGCGATATCCCAATATTTGGGGAGCGGGTGATGTCATGGATACCACGAATGCAAAAACTATGGCCGCGGCCAGGAAACAAGCGCCTGTGGTCGCCCAAAATATTTGCGATGCAATATCAGGTCAAGCACCGTCTGCTGTCTACAAAGGCTACGGCTCCTGCCCGCTCACGGTTGAGAAGGGCAAGATCGTGTTGGCAGAATTTGGCTATGGAGGCGAGCTCACCCCAAGCTTCCCAGGTTGGTTAAACGAAGGGACTAAGCCTACCAGGCTAGCCTGGTTTCTTAAGGTGCGAATCTTACCCCTTGTGTACTGGCACGCAATGCTAAAAGCACGAGAATGGCTGGCGGGGCCATAATATGTAGTCACTAAATTGTGTCAAGATTAAATCCTATAGCTGGAGAAGCACCATGAAGATATTTCAAATCAGTGCGTTTACTACCGTGATAGCCGGCCTTCTATGCGGTGCCTCGATGAGCGTGCTGGCAGACGAAACCTGCATGTCGCCCTATATGGCAAAAATCGTTGGTCAGGAAGATTTTGTTTACGTGTGGACCTTGGGAGAGGAAGGCCTGGGTGACGAACAGGACAAAATGGTGACTATTGATGTAAACCCGGATTCGCCCAGTTACGGCAAAGTAATTAACATTCTTTCAGTTGGCGGCCGCAATGAGGCGCACCATTCAGGTTTCACCGATGACAGACGCTACCTTTGGGCAGGTGGTTTGGACAGCAATAAAATATTTATCTTTGATGTTCATACGGATCCCGCCAAGCCAACGCTTTATCAAACGATCGATAATTTTGTAAAAGCTAGTGGCGGTGTTGTCGGTCCGCATACGTTTTATGCGTTGGCAGGCAAGATGATGATAACTGGATTATCCAATAATGTGGATCACGGTGGACGAACTGCCATGGTGGAATATTCCAATTCCGGGGATTACATCGCTACCCATTGGCACCCAACCGATCAAGATCTCAGAGGTGCGGAAAAATCGGGCGACTACGCCGATGGTTATGGCTACGATATTCGCGCACTGCCCAGGCGCAACGCTATGTTCACATCCTCGTTTACAGGTTGGTCGAACTACATGATGGACTTTGGCACCATGCTGGGTGACCCGGAAGCCATGAAGCGTTTTGGTAGCACGGTGGTGAAATGGAACCTGCATACGAAAAATCCGGAAAAGATTTTTGATGTTCCTGGGGCGCCTTTGGAACTTCGTTGTGCATGGCAACCCAATCACAATTATTGTTTCACCACGACGGCGCTAACGTCTCAGATCTGGCTGATTTACGAAGATCAAGCAGGCGAGTGGCAGGCCAAAGCGGTGGCGGATATTGGAGATCCAGCCAAGATTCCATTGCCTGTTGATATCTCGATCACCTCGGATGACAACGGTTTGTGGGTTCAAACCTTTATGGACGGCAAGACGCGTTACTTTGATGTGTCTGATCCCTTCAACCCCAAGCAGATCTATGAGAAAACCATTGGTCCGCAGTTGAACATGATCTCGCAGAGTTGGGATGGCAAGCGTGCTTATTTTACCTCTTCGTTGCTGCGCAACTGGGACAAAAAAGGCGCTGATGACCAGCAGTTTTTCAAATCCTACACCTGGGATGGTGACAAGCTTAATCTGGAATTTAAGATTGACTTTAAAGCCGAAAAACTGGGCAGTGCACACCAAATGCGTTTTGGTGCTTACGGCCTTTACGGCATGCCACGCCCCTCTGAGCAAAAGGTCAGTGCAGCACTTGATACAAGCACCGATTCCTCCGCTCTGGCCAACAGGTAGGGCCAGGTGCTAAAGCGGCAGCCCAGGGCCCAGGTAAGAAGGTTGTTACTTGAGCCGCGTTAGGGCCAGGTGGTTGTTCAATTCTCTACTGTGCGCCCTGGCTTTTGATCAGGGCGTGCTCGCTGAGCCTTCTAAACCAGAGGTGGTGCTTGCGCCTGGCTGGGGCGAACTCAGTTTTGAAGCGCCAGTACCGGGTACCTATGACTTACCCAAAATTCGACCCGCCGTCGGCGGTGCAATATTAGATGCTGCAGGCAAGTCTCTCGATTTAGATGATTTGTTAGGAGAAAAAATCACGGTACTTAGTTTTATTTACCGCACCTGTGATGATGTTAATGGCTGCCCTCTATCGACGATGGTTTTACATAGATTGGCCGGGAAGGTTAAGGAGCAACCACGGCTGGCAGATAACTTGCGCTTATTGACGCTTAGTTTCGATCCCGAATTTGATACCCCTGAAGTTATGAAACAATTTGGTGAGGGCATTAGAGGCAGTAGCGCCAATAAGGACGGCGCTGCAGATTGGCAGTTTCTCACTTCCAACTCAGACCAGGCGATCCAACCTATTCTAGATGCGTATCAACAGAGTGTGATTCCGGATATGCAAACCCAAGCCGATGGTAGAAAGAAATACTCGCATATTTTGCGTGTGTATTTGATTGATCGGAAAAAACAAATTCGCAACATATATAATGTTTCCTTTCTCCATCCAGACATCTTGATCAATGATGTACTCACCTTGCTCAACGAAGAACAGGTTGGCCAAAAATCTAACACGAAAGTCGTTTCACTTTAGAAAATCTGTGGGTCAACGGTTGCGAGTTTCGTTAAGCTGTGCACTTGCGTTAGTCGGCTTATGTTTTAGTTCGTTCAGTTTAAAAGCGGACGAAAAAATACGTCTAGCACCCGGCGACTATAAAACCAACTATAATAATGCGAACTACAAAACAGACTCATTGAGCCTGAGCATGCGGTCCGGCTCTGCCGCAAATTTGCTGGAAATAGCAAAAGCCAAACAACTGGGGTTACCAGAACTGGCAGCCCCGGCTGACAACCAACCCGATGCCCGAAAGATAGCGCTGGGGCGGAAATTGTTTTTTGACCGCCGTCTGTCCCGAAATAAAACCATGTCCTGCGCGATGTGTCATATCCCTGAGCAAGGTTTTACCAACAATGAGTTGGCTCGCCCCATTGGTTCTGAAGGGCGCGGACTGAAGCGGAACGCACCTACTATATTGAATGTTGCCTACTATCAGCGCTTGTTTGTCGATCTGCGCGAATTTAGTCTCGAACAACAAGTGTGGTCACCGTTGCTGGCGAGCAATGAGATGAATAACCCTTCGATAGGTTATGTGATTGAAACAATTTTGAACGCCAGGGACTATGCCGGCCTGTTTCAACAGGCCTTTGGTGGCCCGGTGACCATGCGAAGCGTGGGGGAGGCGCTTGCACAATATGAGCGCACATTGATTTCTGGAGATTCTCGCTTTGACCGTTGGCTATACGCTAATGAATCCCTGGCACTCAGTAACAGTGAGACTTTGGGGTACCAGTTATTTACCGGCAAAGGCGGCTGCTCGAGCTGTCATTTGATTCAAAAAGACCACGCACTGTTTACAGACCAGCAGGCACACAATACCGGTATTGGTTATTGGGACTCCATGCTCCGAACATCCCGGGAGGTGGCCGTACAATTGGCTCCGGGGGTTGCTGCTAACATCGATCAAACCCGAATCGCGAGTGTTGGCGGAGCTAAGGCGAACGATGTCGGGCGTTACGAAGTGACCTTGAATCCAAGTGATCGTTGGAAGTATCGCACGCCGGGTTTGCGCAACGTCGCACTAACCGCACCATATATGCATAACGGCGAGTTGTTAACCTTAGAGGCTGTAGTCGATTTTTATAATCGCGGCGGTATCCCCAATGAATCGCTCAGCCCTTTGTTAAAACCGTTG
Source organism: Gammaproteobacteria bacterium (assembly GCA_012961165.1). GTDB lineage: Bacteria > Pseudomonadota > Gammaproteobacteria > Pseudomonadales > Azotimanducaceae > UBA9659. Next base: position 6,285 of record DTZW01000053.1, read on the forward strand.
GGTCTGGTTGATAAAGAGCGCGCCGCGTTGGTAAATTTTCTAAAATCACTGACTGGAAGTAATGTGAAGATACTGGTTTCAGATGCTTTTGCTGTACCGATTGGAGACCCTGACGCAGTTTCGGTTGCTCACTAAACAACAGCCAACGGATGCTGCTTCGATATTCAGAATATTGACTGAATATCCCTGTTAAAATTCCTGTCCTCAAACACCGAAGATGAAGTCACAAGGTGGCAAAGCGTTAATGAGCCTAGCAAAGCCTATCAAGCGGAAGTGCTACATTGCATCGACCGAATGAGTAAATAACGTAATAGCTATCTGTTCAACGCAGCGATAGATAAGGCTCCGCCAGGAAGTTGTCCAAAGGGCACTGACAAGTCAACGACTCTTTAACTTGTCAGCACCATTCGGTGAACCCGGATGACACCGCGGCTAATCAACAATAACCTGATCATGCAAATTAGACGGAACTTAACGTAACGCGTCAACAATCGATTGCCTTGCCGCCTGAGAGTCGAAAATACCAAAGTGATTGACGTTGGGAAAAACATGAACGTTGGCTTTGGAACCAGCATCAGCAAAAACATTTTTCAGCGCTTCAGGGTCTACCGCCTCGTCGTGTTCACCGATGAATACTTCAACACGATCACCCATCGCCTTAATATCTTGTTCATAGTCGTAGCGAGGATGATAAGACTGATTTAGCCGAAAGGAATAGGCTAGCGTCTCAGTACCGTCCCAAAATACGACTGGCTTATTGAACTGGATCACCGGTAAACCATTCAAACCGGTAATGCCAAACGCGTTCAACATCAGCAATCCTGTGAGCCGACCGCTATTTACCATAGCCCAGCCACCAGCATCTCCATCACGGACGCTCGGAGCCCCGGGAATGACAGGTGACAACAGCCAATATCCGCTGGCCAGGGCACTGTGTTCACCACCGGCAAATCGAATCGCCAATCCACTTCCACTGGAGTGACCACCAATAATAATCTCTCCCTCATCGCCTTCGCTGCGTGCATGAGCAATCAAATCCGCAAGGTCGCCTTCGAGCTGCCCCATGTAATCAATATCACCCCGACGCGCGCCAGACAGGTAATGGCCCCGCAAATTCGGCATATAGACTTTCGC
>DTZW01000054.1 GCA_012961165.1 Gammaproteobacteria bacterium
CCTTACTTGCAACCATCGACCCCTCCCGCCGTTCGTCACAACGAATCCCTGCCGCGCTGGTGCGAGTGCAGAATCCTGGATGCAACGCCAGATGTGGTCCTGAAAAACGGACAAGGAGTTAAAGTGTAGTCCACCGCATGACGGAGGAAACCATCTTATGACAGGCAAGCGAATCAAATGAAGAGTGCGCCATGTTCATTTATCGATTTTATGAAGGTTGCACAGGTGTCACACAGGTTGTTGCAATGTCGGCGCGCTGTCGGTGACTGTGGTGCGATGCAGATCGCGGACCTCTTCACTGTCGTAGCGGGTAGCTCGGTGCATGGTAGCGCGATTGTCCCAGATGACCAGGTCGTTGGGTTGCCATTCATGGCTGTAGATGAATTGGTGCTGGGTAGCGTGCTCGTTTAATTCTCGCAGGAAAATCCGGGCTTCGGGCATGGGCTGACCGTCAATAGCACCCGCATGAGCAGAGAGATACAGCGAGAGGCGACCGCTGCCCGCATGGCGACGCACCAGTCGCTGGGGGACCGGTTGGTTGAACGCGATCTCGGCGTCAGTCCATTCTGCAAAACCCAGCAGTCCTCGGGAATAGAGTTGCGAGTGGTCACAGATCTTGTCCATGCATTCCACCTGCATCTCAGGAGCCAGTGCATCCCAGGCAGCCCGCATATCGGCGAACTGTGTAATGCCACCGCTTGCCGGTATATCGCGTGCCGATAGCAGGGAATATTTCGCGGGTGTTTGTTTGAAGGAACTGTCCGAATGCCAAAGCCGATTGCCTAGAGAGAACAGGGAGCGCCGGTCGTCAATTGCCATGACTGCACCGTTCTCGTCCAGATTTGAGATATCGTTCACCTTCATCGAAAGTCGTCGTGTCGCGGATTGGTCGAGATCGCCAGTTGCCTGTTCAAGCGGCCCAAAATATTCCGAAAAAGCGCATTGTTGGTCGTCGGTAATCTGTTGGTTGCGCAGAACCAGTACGGCAAAGTGATTCATGCCATCTTCAATCTCCGTGGCATCTTCTTTTGAAATTCCGTTGGCCACGGAAACGCCCGACAACAAACCAGCGAAATTGGGGCGTTCGAGATGGATTGGTTCTATGTTGATAGTCATCTGGTTTCTTCCTACATCTTGTCTTTTTTTGCAGCATAAGCTGCGCGGCTGACGGCCCAGACCAAAGCCTTTACCCAGATCAAACCCGGGTCATCTGAGTATAGGAAGGATAAACGCCCTTTTCACCCAAGTCCAACAGCCGATGACTGCTGTTGCATCGCCCGGT
>DTZW01000055.1 GCA_012961165.1 Gammaproteobacteria bacterium
GAACAATGGCACTGCGCTGTCTTTCGGAAAGAGTCATTAACGCCTTATGTACAACCGCTGCACGAATACTAAGTTCGTAGTCTGTATCAGGACTATCCTGGTTGTCTGATTGCACTGGCACCTGTCTTTCTTGCAGCTGCGTTTGTCGAAAATAATCGACACAAAGATTGTGAGCGATCCGGTGCAACCATGTCGTGAGTTTTACCCTGTCCGGGTCGAACCGGTCTCGCGACACCCAAAACCGAATGAATGTCTCCTGAGCGATATCTTCAGCCTCGGTACTGTTGCGAGTCATGCGCCGGACATAATTGAATATGCGCTGAGAATGCTGGTCGACGATCTGCCGGAAAGCAGACTCGCTTCCGGCAAGTACCTGTTCAATAACTCTTCGATCATCTTCCTCAACCATTGATGGTACTCAATCAGGGATCTCCGTGCGGACCACCCCGCTCGCCAGGACCACCCGGCCCATGCCTGCCACCGTGAGGCGGTTTCGCCTTGCGTAACTCTTCCTCGGTCAGATAACCATCCTGGTTTTCATCGACGCGATTGAAAGCCGCCGCCTGCGCTTCTTCCTGGGTAACGGTGCCGTCGCCGTCAGTGTCAGCGTCATTAAAAAACGTGCGTATTCTAGCGGTCTGCTCTGCCTGTTGATCGGCCATTTTTGTTTGCCGATCAGCAATCTGCTGATTGATTTCCTCCATCGTGACTGCGCCGTCGTTATTGACATCCATATGCTCAATCATGCCTCGACGTCGAGGTGGTTGAAATTCCTCGGCACTGATCATACCGTCACCATCGCTATCGAGCTTATCGATCATTCGATCCACGGGCTTGCCGAAGGCAAGCGCTGCACCACCTGCAAGCAATATCAACGCAAATGTTTGGGTTACTTTTTTCATTACAATTCCTTATCGGTATTTAACAGGAAGGCAAACGTCTTTACCTTACAACGATATACGGCGGAGCGAACAAAATCCGTCGCATTCACCGGTAAGTATTTTACTTTTTAGAAACTCGGCGACAGTCTCCTGCATTCGTTGAACAAGACTGGCAAGTTGGTTATCGTGCTCGGCCTTTACCTGATCGACGATACTGTTGGAACAAACCCACAATCAAGCCGTCGAGAATCGCTCACGCAGCAGGTTTTTCTGCACCTTACCCATCGCGTTACGCGGCAGACTCTCGATCACCTCCACCCGCTTGGGGACCTTGAAGTTGGCTAATTGTTTCTTACAGTGACTGATAACTTCATCGACAGTGGGTGGGTCACCGTTCCCAATAATCACGGCGACAACTGCTTCGCCGAAGTCGGCATCGGCAACGCCTATGACAGCTGACTCATTGATACCGGCCATGTCATCAATGACGAGTTCTATCTCTTTCGGATAAACGTTAAGGCCGCCAGTAATGATCATGTCTTTAGCGCGACCAACGATCGAGACATACCCATCGGGGTCGATCGTAGCCTTGTCGCCGGTGTTGAAAAAGCCGTCGTCGGTAAAATCCTCTACGGTTTTCTCTGGCATACGCCAGTAGCCGGGAAACACATTCGGGCCTTTTACCTGCAAATTACCCGTCTCTCCATCAGCAAGATTCCCACCGGAGTCATCGACCACTCGAACAGCCACACCAGGCAGCGGCGGACCCACGGTACCGGCACGTCGCTCGCCGTTAAGCGGATTGGAAGTATTCATTCCCGTCTCTGTCATGCCGTAGCGTTCCAGAATGGTATGTCCGGAGCGGGATTTAAATTCAACAAACGTTTCCGAAAGCAGCGGCGCGGAGCCTGAAACAAACAGGCGCATGTTCGAGCAACATTCTGACCCGAATCCCGGGTTAGCCAACAACCGGGTGTAATACGTTGGAACACCCATCATGACTGTACAATCTTGCATTGCAGCAATAGCGGCTTTATCGGAGAAACGACTGTGCCATACCATGCTAGCGCCACACATCAACACACAACCAAGACCGACAAATAATCCATGCACGTGATAGATCGGAAGCATATGCAGCAGCCGGTCGGAAGCCGAAAAGCCCCAGGTTTGAACCAGTGTTTTGGCATTTTTGCGCAGGTTGTCGTGACTCAGCACGATACCTTTTGGCCGCCCTGTCGTGCCTGATGAGTAAAGCAGGGCTGCCATTTCAGCGCCCTTGCACTGGGCCACATTCGCTTGCTCACTGGCGCCTTCCGCCTGCTGCATCAGGGTGCCGCCACCATCGGCGTCGAGAGTCAGCAGAGCTTTTATGCCGTTTGCCGGAAGGACAGATTCAATAGTGGTCAGCGCATCACTGGCACAGATCACAATGGTTGGTTCTGCATTCCCGAGAAAGTATGCGAGTTCCGGTGCTGTGTAAGCTGTATTGAGCGGGTGGTAAACCAGCCCCGCACGCAGGCACGCCAGATAGAGGTACAAATTTTCCACCGATTTTTCGACCTGTACTGTGATCCTGTCGCCACGGCCAGCACCAAGTTGCAACAGTGTGTTCGCGATCCGCGCAGAAGCTTCGTCTGCCTGCAGGTAAGTGACACCGCATCCGTCGACATCAGTCAGCAGTTGCGTATTGAGGTCAGCCGGAAAATGCTGTTGAAAATGGGCGTAGAGATTGGCGTTGCCGGTCATGCCAGTTGTTCCTCGTTTGGTAGATGCTGGTTTTATAACAGTTGAATATGCCCGGTGAAGCTGCGCCACCATAAAATGTGCCGCAGCTCTGGAGACCGGCATATTCAAGCCGAGCCGTTACAGTGGGTAAAACACCTGGTCAATAAACTCTATCATGACGTTCAATGCCATCGGTGCATCAGCTTCAAAACTGGAGCCAAGCAACATATTCGACCCTGAATCCAAAAATGCATGTGACTTCCCTTCATATTCCCAGTAAAGGGCTGTGTGACCGGCCGATTGCAGCATCTCTACATAAGATTTTACCGATTCCGGCGAAACCACCGGATCCTCGCTTCCCGCTGAGAGAAGCTGGGGTGGGAATTGGCGCTCCGTGGCCTGGGGAATGTTCTGTGATGGAGAAATAGCCTGGTACATCAACGGGTGCTCAACGACATTATAATCATCACCAAATAAACCACGCGCGATCGACCCGCTAACCCACCAGAACGGATTTTTCATACTCTCGAAGTCACTAATACGTGTTTCGGATAAATCATATGCACCATAACTAAGAACCGCCGCTTGCACCGCCAGCCCATTTTCGGCTGCGACTTGTTCGGCCGATTTTGATTCGGGAAGGTAAGAAGGTGTGAATCGAGGTGATGACGACGAAAACACCTCTGAACTTAATTGATCGCCCCTGTTGACGATCATTGCGGACAGGTGTGCCCCGGCGCTGTCCCCGGTTACGACGACCCGAGTGCTATCACCTTTATACCTGGCAACATTACTCTTGACCCACAATACCGCGCCGAACGCATCGTCGACGATTTCGTTCAACGTTGTTGTATTGCCATTGTCAGAAAGAAGACGATAGTTAACGTTACAAACCACATAATTCGAGTTTGTCGCTAAATAGGCCGCAGCCTGATCCATGATGGATTTGTCGTTTATAAGCCATCCACCACCATGGAACATCACAACAACCGGGTAGCTCGGCTTGCCTGATGCTGGCGTATAGATATCCATCGTAAGGTCAAAGCCATCCGGGGACGCCCATAAAACATCTTTAACCAGGTTGTACTTGGTTGGATCATTGTTTGCTTTTAGTTCCTGGTGCTCGGTGCAAGACATCAGCAGCAGTATTGCCACCAGAACGCCAACCAACTTTGGGCGCTGGCTTAGCGGCGTACCAATTTTCACTGACATAAGGTGGATATTCTTGTTTATTTAAAGAGTTCCCATGTTAACAAGCAGCTGAACCACACCCCAACCGATTTTTGTATAATCAATTTCCCTAGCCATCTTATCTATCTAGTCATGGAGTTGAATATGACCAACCTGCTTTACATCAATGCATCCCCAAGAGGCGACCTCTCTGCCGCAAACCAGGCAGCCCTCATTTTCACCGACGCTCTAGCCGACTCTGTACAAGTCAATCGGCTAGATTTGTTTGAAGCAAAGTTGCCAGAAGTCACGCTGGAGATAACTGCCGCAAAAATGAAATTCGCCATGGGACTCGATCTTGACGAAGAAGAAGCCCGACAATGGACAGCCATCACAAATTTAGTCAGCCAGTTTGTGGAAGCTGATGACTATCTGTTTACCATCCCCATGTGGAATTTCAACATTCCCTATAAGCTAAAGCAGTACATTGACCTGATTACTCACCCCGGTCTGACTTTCACAAGCGACGAGAATGGACCAAGGGGGCTGGCTTCCGGCCGGGCAACGTTGATCTATTCCCGCGGTGGTGACTACAGCCCAAAAGATGGCAAGCCTGATCCATTCGACTTCCAGTCACCCTACATGAATGCCTGGACCCGGCTGGTCGGCCTGGACCCGGTTTCAGAAGTCCGGGTACAAAAAACAATGGCAGGGCCTGATGCATTGAACGAGACGCTCGACGCGCAAAAGAGCCAACTTACCGTCCTTGCCAAAGAGATGGGATGAACGATTATTAACTGCCGCTAACTTCTTTGCGATGCCTGGACAGAAAGGCGAGGACTTTTCCCCAGGCTTCCTCAATTTTAGGCCGTACGAGTGAAGAACCGGCACCTGGTCACGCTCTGCTTCAGCCAATAATGGTTTCGTCGTTTTCAGCCACCACTGTGTTCTCGATGTAACCCAACTTTTCGATCTCAACACGAACAACATCGCCAACTTTCATAAACGAGGGTGGCTTCATGGCAACCCCGACGCCGCCCGGTGTACCCATGAACAGAACATCACCGACATCAAGCGTGAATGACTGGCTGAGATGCGCAATCGCATCGAAGCAGTTGAAGATCAGGTGTCTGGTGTTGGATTTCTGGCGCTGTTCACCATTCACCGTACTTAGGATATCAAGATCATGGGGATCACCGACTTCATCGGGTGTTACGAGCCATGGTCCCATTGGTCCATGCGTATCGAATGATTTCCCAATCTGGAAGGTAGCTACACGAAGCTGCCAGTCACGCACGCTGACATCGTTTCCACAGAAATAACCACCAATGACCTCATGCGCTCGTTCAGTCGGAACATGTTTGCAGCGTTTGCCGATGACCAGGCAAAGCTCAGCCTCATAATCCAGCTTGTCCGAGACCACGGGCAGGTTGATGTCAGCATAGGGACCGTTGGCGCAGTTTCTTTGTTTGTTAAACCACATCTGATACTCAGGTTTTTTAGAACCTGTTTCAGCGATGTGATCACCGTAGTTAAGGCCAATGGCAAGTATTTTGCCGGGAAGAGGCACGGGTGCATGCAGAGTGACAGAGGACAGGGGCAATCCCGATTTTCCTGTTGTCGCCGCCTCAATAGCATCGTTATCAATTCCCGCTTCAAGCAGCGACGTCATATCCCCTTCAATGCCATTGCCCGCAAGTGGAACAATTTCATCGTCGCACACGATGCCGACTCCTGGCGTGGCATCGTCAGGCGTCGAATAAGTGGCCAGTTTCATTGTGTTTTTCTCCTCAGTGTTCGTTCACTATTCATTTACGTGTTTATTAACACGATGTTATACATATCGGCAAAACCATCATCTTTGCATTTCCTGGGTACCGTCTATTCCAACTCTGGCAAAGGGAGGTTGGCAATTTTCTTTGCTTCTTGCGGCTCCAGACCTACCACCCGGAGAAACATTTCAACCATCTGGTCAATCGTTCTGTTCGGATCTAGCGAATCAAAGCTGGCCAGCAGCCCATTCACGAACCCACCCAGCATATAGCTTGAGGCAATGGTCAGTTCCGGGACCTGAAACCGGCCCGACACCAAACCGCGACCGAAGTCGCGAGCACCAAACCGTCCAATCGCCTGTCGCAGGTCATCAACCCGCACACCCGAGTTCTGCAGAACCCAACGCCAAAGCGGGTCAGCCACAATAATCCTCGCCATGTATCGCGCTGAACTGGCGAGCACGATAGCAGGATCAGCGACATCACTCACCCGCCGCCGAATGATTGCATCCCAACGAACGGCCTGCTGTTCAACAATCGGGATGAGCACTTCGTATTTCGATTTGAAATGCAGGTAGAAGGTACCATGACCAATATCCGCAGCATCGGTGATGTCCTGGATAGTAATTTCATCAATGGGTCGACTTCTCATCAGCGACTCAGCCTGCCTGATAATGCGGTCCCGTGTATCCCGGCGCTTGCGCTCAACGCGAGACAGGCTATCCGGCTCATCACTGGCGGCCGAAGTTCTTGCGTTTAATAGCTTGGGCATGGCGATCACTAGCTGCAGTTTTTTGACTGACTATAGTCAATAATGGTAACCTCTACTTATGACTATAGTCAACAATTCTTCAAGCATTGATGTACTTTATGACCTAATCATCATCGGGCTTGGCCCTGTCGGCTGTGCCGCGGCAATCCTGATGGCCGAGGCCGGATTGAAGGTCGCTGTCGTCGAACCGGAGGTGGAGGTCTACAAATTACCCCGGGCAGTAAATCTGGACAGTGAGATTATTCGCGCCTTTCAGGCTGTAGGCCGCGGTGAAGCAGTCAACCAGCTGATGCAAAAGGTGCGGCCGGAAGAGAGAGCCGGTTTTGCCAACTCGAACAGGGAATGGTTGTTTGGCCACGAATCGAGGTCATTTGGCCCTAACGGTTGGCAGCCAATGAACATGTTCGATCAACCGGAGTTTGAGGGATATCTGCGGCAACAGGCGTTATCTCATCCTAACGTTACCGCATTCATTGGATATTCAGCCATAGAAGTCACCGACAGACCGGATGACGTTGCAGTCGGCATCAAAGCTGATGAGCCCGGCGAACAACAGGAACTGGCGGGCCGCTATGTACTGGGAACCGATGGAGCCGCAAGCATCGTCCGGAAGTCGCTGGGCTCGGGTTGGCAGAGTCTCGGGTATGACGCCGACTGGCTCGTTGTCGATGTTACGATCAAGCCAGGACATACCCTGGGCCTTGATACCCTGCAGGTGTGTGATCCAGATCGTATTACAACCTACGTTTGTACAAAGGATCCTTACCGGCGTTGGGAATTCAAGATGTTGCCGGGCGAAACAGCCGAGGAGATGCTTGATAACGAACTCATCATGTCGCTGATCGATGACTGGACCCCGCGAGACACTTATGAAATTCGCCGTGCGGCCGTTTATCAGTTCCATGCCGCGACCGCTGAAAAGTGGCGACAGGGAAAGATATTTATCGGCGGGGATGCCGCTCACCAGACCCCTCCTTTTCTTGGTCAGGGTATGAACGCCGGTATGCGAGATGTGATTAATTTCTCGTGGAAGCTACCGCTCGTGATTCGGGGCGTATGCGACTCGCAGCTCCTGGATAGTTATGAGGCTGAACGAAGCGCCCATGCGCATGATCTTGTTGAGTGGGCAGTGTCCGTTGGCAAACTAATGGATCACATGGCAGAAGTAGAGCGAGCCCAACGGGATGGTCTGAAGCCGCCTGAAACGCCCGAAGCATTGCGATCGTCCGGCTATGGCCAGGGACGAACCCAACCGCCTATCCGGGACGGCATAGTCCTGATGGAACAGGTGAGTGATACCGGCTCCACCGGATATCTTTTTGCGCAACCGGAAGTGACCGATGCCGACGACGCACTGCTGAAACTGGATGACATTTTAGGTAAAGGCTTTGCGCTGGTCACACGATCTAATGAAAAACCGGAAATATCCGAGCGAACCCGAAAAATTCTGAATCAACTGAATATAAGAGTAGTATCCCTGGAGGGACTGTCCATAGTGCGTGGTCGATTTGACAGGCTGTTCGAGCAGTTTGAGGCCGCGATTGTTCGGCCAGACCGACTGGTGTTTGGGCATACCGATGAATCGAACAGCGTTGACGATCTGGTAGCGAAACTTGCGAAAAACTTGGCATTAACAAACCATATTACGCACTAACGAAGAGGCCAAAGCGCCTTGTATTAGGAGGAATGAGCTGATGAAACTTAGCTGGTCACACGCAGTACTGAACGTAAGAGACGAAAAGAAAATTCTGGATTTCTACGTCGGAACCCTTGGATTTAACGTCAGCGACAGGGGACCCATCACAGAAAACGGGCCGAACATTATCTTCATGAGCCAGAACGAGGGCGAGCATCACCAGCTCGCAATTGTTTCCTCTCGAAAGGATGAAGACCCGTCCAATTCACTCAACCACCTGGCCTTTCGAGTCGAGTCTTTCGATGAGGTGAAAATGCTAAACGGAAAACTCGAATCAGCCGGTGTGGACATTCTGCCGTTATCGCATGGTAATACGCTTTCGCTCTACTTCAGCGATCCCGAAGGCAACGGTCTGGAGGTTTTCTGGGACACGCCCTGGCATGTAACCCAACCCGAAGCCATCCTGTGGGATACCAGCCTTAACCAGAAACAGGCACTGGCCTGGGTGGAAAAAACTTTCAGCAACAGGCCTGCCTTCAGCAAGCGCGAAGATGCGAATGGCGATTGGATTAACAGACCCTGATCCTCACTGCTATTGACCCTGAACCAGCGCTTCGATGCCCGCGCTGGCCGCATCCGGGCTTACCGGACCATAAACGCTATGTTTAAACCATAGCCTCTATTTTAAACCAAGGCCTCTATGTTTAAACCAAGGCCTCTATGTTTAAACCAAGGCCTCTATTTTTAGACCAAGGCCCCTATTTTTAGACCAAGGCCCCGGGTTTTAGGCAACGGTCCCCGTTTTTAACGAAATTCCATTCCGCCTTTTCCGTTAATAAACCAACATGCATACCAATAATTTAGCTAGTGCTTACTGATACCTGAAGGCATGATTAAGACAAGGCCTGAAGAATCCCTCGCATCACGGGCGCGGCGCAAACAAGCCCACCACCCAATGACCCCCGGAGGCAAACGGAAATGGTTCGAGCAGAAATCATGGCACGCCAGAAAGAGATCTCGAAAACACCGGCGCTGGATCGGATCGCCGCAATTAAGGAATCACTAGTAGCTGCAGGCGACGAAGCCCAGCAGCTTCGACATCTCCCGGCCTGGGCGTCGAAAGAGATGGCAGACCAAGGGCTCTACCGTTTTGCGCTACCGACCGAACTTGGTGGCGAGAACCTTCGAGCCCGCGAACAGATCGAAATCATTGAGGCCGTTTCCGCCATTGACGGATCGGTTGGCTGGTGCACCCAAATATCTTCTGAGATCAACGCCCTGGTGATCCGTCGTATGGACCCTGCCCTGGCAAACAAAATCTTCGACGACTGGGATGCACTGGTGTGTTCTGGACACGGTCCTGCCAACGGCCCCAGCCCCGGTCGAGGCGCCCAACGGGATGGCGACGGTTGGCGTTTGAACTACCAGGGTTCATTCGCTAGTGGCTGCAATAACGCGAACTGGAACTTCCTGATGGGAGCGATGACCGTCGACGAGACCACTGGCCAACCTGCACGGGCATCCTATATGGTGCCCCTCGGCGAATTCGAGATTATTGATACCTGGGATACGGGAGGAATGCGCGGTTCCGGCAGCCACGATGTGCGGATGACTGATTGTTATGTTCCGCCCGAGCACCTTCTTCCATTCCGATCCCTGGCACCGAGCGAGATCTGGTCAAACCCGACGTACAGAAACCCAACTCATGCTGTCTATAACAAAGCCGCGGTGGCGCTTGGTGTCTGCCGCGGGGCCATCGATACGTTTATAGAACTGGCACAAGAGAAAACACCATGGGGCTCTGTCTCGAAGCTTAGGGACCAACCCCAGATTCAATACCGGATTGGTGAAGCCCAGGCAACACTGCTGGCCGCCCGCTCATTTGTGATGGAAACCCAGGATCGCCTGGAGGAGCATCTTGGACCACTCCCTGAAAATGGCGGACGACTGTCCCCGGAATGGAAATACTTCTGGCCGGCGTTGCTGGCTTGCGCACATGCTGCACAATCTACCAGGAAAGTTGTCGGTATGATCAATAATACAGCGGGCACAACGGGCAGCAGAATGGACAGTCCGCTCGAGCGTCAGCTACGGGATGCGCAACAAGCCGCTAACCATGCGCTCATCTCATATCGACACTACGAGGAATTGGGAAAAACCTTCGTCGGACACGAGCAACCGGCCGGTTACATGGAACTCTCCCGGGCATGATGCACTGCCACGCATCAGGGGTTGACGTTAACGTAAACGTTAGGCTACGATTCGTTCCCTATGAGCAATCAATATTCCATACGCGAATTATCACAGGAATTCGATGTCACCACTCGAACCTTACGCTTCTATGAAGAGAAAGGTCTCCTCTCGCCCACGCGATCTGGCCAGAACAGGACTTATTCAGCAGCTGACAGGGCTCGACTGATACTGATCCTGCGCGGTAAAACATTGGGGCTGTCTCTCGAGCAAAGTACAGACCTGATCGCCATGTATGACCCGGCGTCTAACAATAAAAGACAGCTCGAAACCCTCATCCAAAAAATTCAATCACGAAGACATCAACTCGAAGTACAGAAGCACGAACTCGAACGTATGATTGTTGACCTGGAAACATGGGAAGAACGCACTAACGCCGCTATGGAAAATAAACAGAAGTCAAAAAAGGTTAATTGATATTTCCACCCACAATAATCATCGGGAAGAACTTTAATGAACACATCTTATGCCATGCTGGATCACGGTCTGGGTGAAGATCTGGACATGTTGCGCGACCTGGTCTACAAATTCGCCCAGGCAGAAATCGCCCCGCGCGCCGCAGAGATAGATAAAAACAATGAGTTTCCCGCCGATCTCTGGAGAAAGATGGGTGATCTCGGCATTCTTGGTGTCACCGTTGCAGAAGAATTTGGAGGTAGCAATATGGGTTACCTGGGCCACGTTGTCGCAATGGAAGAAATCAGCCGTGCTTCAGCTTCGGTCGGCCTGTCCTACGGCGCGCACTCCAATCTCTGCGTCAACCAGATTCACAAGAACGGCTCTGCTGAACAAAAAACAAGGTATTTACCAAAGCTGTGTTCCGGCGAACATGTCGGCGCCCTGGCCATGTCGGAGCCAGGCGCAGGGTCTGATGTCGTCAGCATGAAACTCAAAGCCGAGAAAAAAGGCGACGTCTATATTCTGAACGGAAACAAGATGTGGATCACCAACGGTCCTGACGCAGACACTTACGTCATTTACGCCAAGACCGACAGCAATGCCGGTTCGCGAGGAATGACTGCGTTCATTGTTGAGCGTGGCTTTGACGGATTCTCACGGGCACCAAAGCTCGACAAGCTTGGTATGCGAGGGTCCAATACCTGCGAGCTGGTATTTGAAGATTGCGAAGTCCCCGCAGTTAACATTCTCGGCCACGAAGGCGAGGGTGTTCGAGTGCTAATGTCGGGCCTCGATTTCGAGCGAACGGTTCTTTCAGGCGGCCCGGTCGGCATTATGCAGGCTTGCATGGATATCGTCGTACCTTATGTTCATGACCGAAAACAGTTTGGCCAGGCGATCGGCGAATTCCAATTGATGCAGGGCAAGCTTGCAGACATGTACACCGTGCTGAACGCCAGCCGAGCCTACCTGTACGCGGTTGCGCGTGCCTGCGATCGTGGCCTTGAAAGCCGAAAAGACGCAGCAGCTGTCATTCTTTATACCGCAGAGCAGGCCACGCAATGTGCACTGCAGGCCATCCAGGCGCTGGGCGGTAACGGCTACATCAATGACTACGATACAGGTCGCCTGCTTCGCGATGCCAAACTTTATGAGATTGGCGCAGGCACTTCGGAGATCCGGCGTATGTTGATTGGTCGCGAACTTTTCTCAGAGGCGGGCTAAGCCATGAGCGCCATCAAGACAAAAATCAATTCTCGCTCGCAAGATTTTATTGAAAATACAGAACATATGCAGAGTCTGGTAAGCGACCTGCAAGCCCAGGTGGAACGAATCAAACAAGGTGGCGGTGAACGCTACCAGCAACGGCACATCGCCCGGGGGAAACTGTTACCCCGCGATCGGATTGACGCACTGATAGACCCTGGCTCACCCTTTCTGGAATTCTCACAACTCGCTGCGCACAACATGTACGGTAAAGATGATGTGCCAGCCGCCGGCATTATCACTGGCATCGGTCGAGTGAGCGGCCAGGAGTGCGTCATTGTTGTTAATGACGCAACGGTTAAAGGTGGCACCTATTATCCCGCCACCGTGAAAAAGCATCTTCGCGCACAGGACATCGCGCAGGAAAATAACTTGCCCTGCATCTACCTGGTTGATTCCGGCGGCGCCAACCTGCCGAACCAGGATGAAGTCTTTCCCGACAGACACCACTTTGGCCGGATCTTTTTCAACCAGGCCAACATGTCAGCACTGAACATCCCACAGATAGCGGTGGTGATGGGCTCCTGTACTGCCGGTGGTGCCTATGTGCCAGCCATGGCAGACGAATCCATCATCGTAAAAAACCAGGGGACGATATTTCTTGCTGGCCCTCCCCTCGTCAAGATGGCAACGGGCGAGCAAGTAACTGCCGAGGAACTCGGCGGCGCAGATATCCATTCGAAAGAATCCGGGGTCACCGATCACTACGCCAGAAACGATCATCATGCACTTCAACTCGCCAGAAATGCTGTAGGCCGCCTGAATAGGGTAAAGCCCGTTTCGCTGGATGTGAAAGAGAGTGTCGAACCCTTATACCCGGCCAGCGACCTCAACGGTATCGTGCCAAAAAACGTACGCCAGCCTTACGATGTTCGCGAGATCATCGCCCGCGTCTTCGACGGCTCTGCGTTCGACGAATTCAAAGCACTTTATGGCACAACTTTAGTCTGCGGCTTCGCCAGGCTGTACGGCTACCCTGTCGGCATCGTCGGTAACAACGGGGTGTTATTCAGTGAGTCCGCACAAAAAGGCGCACACTTTATTGAGTTGTGCGCGCAACGAAAAATCCCGCTCATTTTCCTGCAAAATATTACCGGCTTCATGGTCGGTCAGCAGTATGAAGCCGGCGGCATCGCCAAACACGGCGCCAAGATGGTGACGGCCGTGGCTAGTGCCAAGGTACCCAAACTCACCCTCATCATCGGCAACTCCTACGGTGCCGGTAACTACGGGATGTGTGGTCGGGCCTATGACCCCAATTTCCTGTTCATGTGGCCCAATGCCCGGATTTCAGTCATGGGTGGTGAACAGGCCGCTGGCGTCCTCGCCCAGGTAAGACGAACACAGATTGAAAACGCCGGTGACGAATGGGCCATCGAGGAAGAACAGGCTTTCAAACAACCGATCATCGATAACTTTGATACTGAAGGGCATCCCTACTACGCCAGCGCACGACTTTGGGATGACGGCGTGATAGATCCAACGGACACAAGGCGCATACTGGGCCTCGCCCTCTCCGCCTCACTTAACAAGCCAATCGCCGAAACCCGTTTCGGCGTCTTCAGGATGTAGCCAGAACATGTCTATTTTTCGTACAGGAAGCCACTAAATGTTTGGCAAAATTCTTATCGCAAACCGCGGCGAGATCGCCTGCCGGGTGATTCGAACCGCTAGAAAACTTGGCATACAAACGGTGGCTGTCTATTCAGACGCAGATTCAAACGCCCTGCACGTACAGATGGCCGATGAGGCGGTGCATATTGGCGGCTCTGCGCCAGCAGACTCCTATCTGTTAATGGAAAAGATTATTGAAGCTGCAAAACAAACACGCAGCGAAGCGATTCACCCCGGCTACGGTTTCCTGTCGGAAAACGCCCTATTCTGTCACCTCTGTGAAACCAACAATGTTGTTTTCATCGGCCCACCGGAAGCGGCCATTAAGACCATGGGATCCAAATCTGCCGCAAAAATAATGATGGAAAAGGCAGAAGTACCTTTACTGCCCGGATATCACGGCGCAGACCAGAACCCTACCCTGCTCAAAAACGCAGCCGAAGAGATTGGCTACCCGGTGTTATTGAAAGCGGTATCAGGTGGCGGTGGAAAAGGCATGCGGCAAGTTCATCGCCCCGGCGAGTTTGATGAAGCGCTTGCCGCAGCAAAGCGAGAAGCACTATCAGGCTTCGGCGACGGTGACATGCTGGTAGAAAAGTATCTCGAACAACCCCGACATGTTGAGGTTCAGGTCTTCTGCGACTCCCTGGGCAATGCCGTCTACCTGTTCGAGCGGGATTGCTCTGTACAACGCCGACATCAAAAGATTATTGAAGAAGCGCCGGCACCAAAGCTGCCTGACGGCGTTCGTGAACAAATGGGTGAAGCCGCGCTGCGTGCAGCCAAGTCTGTCAATTACGTCGGTGCAGGCACGGTCGAATTTCTGCTGGATTCAACCGGGCACTTTTATTTTATGGAGATGAACACCCGACTCCAGGTCGAGCATCCTGTCACCGAAATGATTACCGGTCAGGATCTGGTCGAATGGCAGCTAAAAGTGGCCAACGGCGAACCACTGCCGCTTGCACAATCTGAACTGACCATCACCGGTCACGCCTTCGAAGCAAGAATCTATGCGGAAGACCCTGACAACGAGTTTTTACCGGCCGCAGGAAAACTGACATGGCTGCAACAACCTGTTGAATCAGCCCACGTACGGATCGATACAGGTGTTATTCAGGATGACGAGGTTGGTGTCTTTTATGATCCGATGATCGCAAAGCTGGTTGTCTGGGATGAAAACCGCGGGCTTGCCCTGCGGCGCCTCGCGCAGGCACTGGCGACCTATCGCATCATTGGCGTAACCACCAACATCGACTTTCTGCATCGCCTGGTCACTCATAAAGCATTTATCGCAGAAGAACTGAGCACTGATTTTATTACAAAAAATGAAACCGCCCTCTTTGAAACCAGACAATTGCCCATCGAATCCCTGGCACCACTTGCGTGCCTTTACCTGACATTGCGACGCCAGTCACAACCTATACCAGCTTCTGACCGAACATCCCCCTGGCATGCCTGCGACAACTGGCGAACGAATGCTGCTGCCATCCATCTTGAGACAATTGTTGTTGGCAAAACAGAGTATATTATCCGCACAGCGAAAAGCGGGCCGGACACTTTTGACATGAGTTTCCAGAACACTTCCTGCACTGTCAGCGGTAGTCTCGAGGGGAATAACTTGATTGCCACCATTAACGGCCATCGACAGACTGCAGTCGTTGTAGAAGGGGTTACTACGATTTCTCTTTTTACCAGTAATGGCACCTTCGAGTTCACAGCCAAGGTTACCGATCTGGGAGAAGAGGTAGACCACGATGATGGCTCAGGTTTTAAAGCACCGATGAATGGCACGGTCGTCGATATTCTTGTAATGAAGGGTGAGACAGTCAGCGCAGGGGACACGCTGGTGATCATGGAAGCCATGAAAATGGAACACGCCATCAAAGCGCCAGTTGATGGGTTAATCAGCGCAATTTTCTACAGTAAAGGCGATCTCGTTGACGGCGGCGCAGATCTTCTTGCTTTTGAACCGCTTCCATTGGCAAACGACCAAAACTGATGAATGCCATTCCATTGCTTCGAGATCTGGCCGAACCAGGCCATCTAATGGTGCGGAGCCCGGCGCCATGATTCCCTTGTGGCGACCAAACGAACACCGAATCGCCAACAGCCAGATGACACATTTTCAACACTATGTTGAACGGCGGTTTAATCAAACCTTCCCGACTTACGATGCACTGCACCAATGGTCTGTCAGCGACACCGATGACTTCTGGGCCGCCATTTGGGACTTCTGCGACGTCAAGGCAACGACACCCTACCACCAGGTGACGTCGAACCTGGACAAGTTTCCAGGCACTTCCTGGTTCAACGGCTGCGAATTGAATTTCGCGGAAAACATGATGCGTCACAACGACGACCAGGTCGCATTAATCGGTTTACTGGAAAATGGTCAGCGAAGCAGCTACACCTACGCAGCGCTCTATGGTGAGGTGGAACGACTCGTATCCGCCATGCGACATCACGGGATCACCAAAGGTGATCGTATCGCGGGCTTAATGCCAAATATCCCGGAAACAGTCATTGCCATGCTGGCTACCACTGCTATCGGCGCCATCTGGTCCTCCTGTTCACCGGATTTCGGCACCAACGGAGCCTGCGACCGGTTCGGCCAGATCGCACCGCGACTTTTGTTCGCCACGGAGGCTTACGTTTACAATGATAAGGTCATTGATTGCCTGGAAAAAGTCACTGCCATCCAAAAAAGAATCAACAGCATTGAAACGGTTATAGTCATTTCATTGCTGGATCAGGCTATCGATCTGACACAGATGAAAAAGGCCGAAAGCTACGCTGATTTTATTGATAAAGACGTCACACCTTTAAACTTTACGCCGCTGCCCTTCGATCATCCGCTCTATATCATGTATTCGAGCGGCACAACGGGCATTCCAAAATGTATCGTTCACGGTGCAGGCGGAACACTCATCCAGCATCTGAAAGAACACAAACTGCATACCGATATCTCGCGCGCAGATACGCTTTTTTACTTCACTACCTGCGGCTGGATGATGTGGAACTGGCTGGTCTCTGGCATGAGCACCGGATGCACCCTGGTGCTCTACGACGGTTCACCCTTCGCCAATGAGGGTAACGTTCTACTGGATGCGATCGACGATGAAGGCATAACAGTGTTCGGCACAAGCGCCAGGTACATCGCCGGTCTTGAAAAGCAGGGATTAAAACCGGCGAAGACCCATCAGCTGAGTTCAGTGAAGACGATTCTGTCAACAGGATCGCCGTTAAGTGAAACCAGCTATGAATATATTTACCGTGATTTCAAGGCCGATGTTTGCCTGTCATCTATTTCCGGCGGGACCGACATCATCTCTTGCTTCATGTTGGGCAACCCCAACCTACCGGTGTACGCGGGCGAAATTCAATGCCCTGGACTTGGCATGGCGGTAGAATTCTGGAATCAACACAACGAGTCGGTTACCGATGCGACCGGTGAACTGGTTTGCACCAGGCCCTTCCCTTCAACACCTATTGGTTTCTGGCAGGATCCTGAAGATGAGCGATTCCTCAAAGCTTACTTCGCTGAACATCCAGGCGTCTGGACACATGGTGATTACGGGGAACTGACCGAAAGTGGCGGCATTGTCATTCAGGGTCGCAGTGATGCTGTGCTTAATCCTGCGGGAGTCCGAATCGGCACCGCAGAGATCTATCGGCAGGTTGAAACCATCTCTGAAGTTGTCGACAGCATCGCCGTCGGGCAGGACTGGCAGGGTGATGAGCGAGTTGTTCTATTTATCGTGTTAAAGGCAGGCATCAAACTGAATGATCGACTCATCGAGACCATCAAATTGACCATCCGGCAAAACACAACCCCCAGACATGTCCCGGCGAAAATCATCCAGGTTGCAGACATTCCGCGCACCATCAGCGGCAAGATTGTCGAACTGGCTGTCAGAAAGGTCATCCATAATAAACCGGTAGAAAATACCGATGCACTGGCAAACCCTGAAACCCTCGACCTGTTCAAGAATTTGCCTGAACTCCAATCTTAGCCAAACACTAGGAAGGTTGATTGAGTCAACTATTCATACATTTGATCAATCGACAATCTGTACGAGGATAATGAATTGACGATTCGCTACGGAATTATCGGCACCGGCATGATGGGCTGTGAACACATCCGCAACCTTGCCGCCATGGAAGGGGTAGACATTACCGCAATTGCGGACCCCAATGAAAAACCACGGGACTGGGGTCGTAGCGCCTGCGGCGATCGCTTTGCACCCGAGGTGTATGAAGATTATCGGGGTTTACTTGCCCGTGACGATGTTGATGCGGTCGTCGTTGCATCACCAAACTACTCCCATATCGATGTGATGCGTGACATCTTTCAAACAGATAAGCATGTCATGCTCGAGAAGCCGATGTGTACGACTATCACTGACTCTAAGGAACTGGTGAAATCAGCAGATCAACATCCGGGTATCGTCTGGATTGGTCTTGAATATCGATACATGCCACCCATTACCGCGACCCTGCAGCATCTCGATACCATTGGTAACATTCGTATGTGCGCAATTCGTGAGCACCGCTTTCCATTCCTGGAGAAGGTCGGCGATTGGAATCGTTTTAATCGCAATACAGGCGGCACGCTGGTTGAAAAATGCTGCCACTTTTTTGACCTAATGACCCAGGTTATACCCAGCAAACCTATCCGGGTTATCGCTTCAGGTGGGCAGGATGTGAATCACCTGGACGAGTTCTACAATGGCGAGACACCTGACATTATGGACAATGCCTATGTCATCGTGGAATTTGCCAACGGCGCAAGGGCATTGCTCGATCTGTGCATGTTCGCCGAAGGCAGCCGGCATGAACAGCATATCGCCGTGACCGGTGACATCGGTAAAATCGAAACGACGGTACCCGGCAATGAACTGATCATCAGCAACAGAGCAAGCAACGACTTTAAAACCATTCAAATCGAACCGGACTCCCGAGTAAAAGAACAAGGCCTTCATCACGGCGCCAGTTACCTTGAGCATCTCGGTTTTATTGAGGCGATCAACAACGGCGCGCCCCCTGCTGTTACTGTCAGGGACGGTCTGCTGTCTGTAGTGCTGGGCGTGGCAGCACAACAATCGATTGAATCCGGACAGGCTGTAAACCTGCGCGACTTACTGTGAAAGAACCAACCTGAACGAACAAGGACAGCGAAGACATCTCAAACGATAAAAGACATACCTCACATGGGATTCGGCCTGTGGAAAATAGCACCTGATCATTGCGCAGAGGTTGTCTACGAAGCGGTCAAATCCGGATACAGGCACTTTGATTCTGCTTGTGACTACGGCAACGAAAAGCAGGTAGGTGAAGGACTTCAAAGAGCAATGACAGAAGGCTTATGTTCTCGTCAGGACCTTTGGGTAACATCAAAACTTTGGAACACCTACCATCACCCAGATGATGTTCTCCCTGCGATGAACAGAAGCTTGTCAGACCTGCAACTGAATTATCTTGGCCTGTACCTGATACATTTTCCTATCGCCCTGGCCTATGTCCCGTTCGAGACGTGCTATCCTCCAGAGTGGACTCATGATCCAGCTGCAGAAATCCCGGTGATGCATCCCGTTAATGTGTCGTTGCAAGAAACATGGCACGCTATGGAACAATTGAAAGCTTTTGGTCGCGTCAAACACATCGGCGTCTGCAACTACAGTTCCGGACTGCTCCACGATCTGATGAACTACGCGATCCAGCCACCGGAAATGTTGTAAATAGAATCGCACCCCTATCTGACCCAGGAACGACTGATCAAACTCGCCCAGCAGTATGGGATGGAAGTGACTGCTTTTTCACCTCTCGGAGCAATGTCTTACTTCGAACTGGATATGGCTGACCAGCATGAATCTGTCCTGGAGCATTCGGCAATCAAAGCAGCGGCTTCCCGCACGCACGAAACGGCGGCACAGGTAGTCCTGCGTTGGGGACTGCAACGTGGTACATCACTGGTTGTAAAAAGCTTTAAGACAGAACGCATGCGGGAAAACCTGTCACTTGATGATTTCGAACTGACCGCCGCAGACATGGATGCCATCTCAGGACTCAACATCAATCGGCGCTTTGATGATCCTGGCGACTTCTGCGAGGTAGCATTCGGCACCTTTCACCCTATCTACGATTGATAGTGGGCCTATGCCGACGCTCCGTTATACCAATGCTTAGCTACCGGCCAGCGTACTGGTAACCGTTGCTGGTAGCATTATCTTTGTATTTTTATTCTTATTCTGGTGTTTCAGGACAGACTCCGGGAAGCCAGAACTCACGCTGCGATTTTGGCAGCAACGCACTACCATTTGTTGGTATGATACCGGAAAGTTATTCCAGCGGAGAAATCCCATGAGCTATGACCTCGTTATCAAGAACGGCATGGTAGTAGACGGATCAGGCAGTGCCAGGTATCGCGCCGACGTTGCGATTACAGACGGCAAGATCGCGAAGATTGGCCGCGTTAACGAAAAATCCAAACAAACCATTGATGCACAAGGTCATGTAGTTTCGCCCGGCTTTGTCGACGGTCATACCCATATGGACGCCCAGGTTTTCTGGGACCCCATCGGTTCCTGTTCCTGCTATCACGGTGTCACCAGTGTGGTGATGGGCAACTGCGGCTTTACCCTGGCACCGTGTAAACAGGAGGATGCTGACCTGGTATTCCGTAACCTGGAACGCGCCGAAGATCTGTCCCGCGATGCGATGCTGGAAGGTATCGACTGGACGTGGGAAACCTTCCCTGAGTTTCTGGATGCCGTCGACGATCTGCCAAAGGGCATCAACTATGCAGGCTACATTGGTCACTCTGCACTGCGTACCTACACGATGGGGGAACGGGCTTTCGAGGAAGAGGCCAACGAAGATGAAGTTAAACATATGCAGGCACTGGTAAAAGAAGCCATGCATGCCGGCGCGATTGGCTTTTCTACTTCACGCACCTTCAACCACACAACCGCTGACGATCGACCCGTCGCAAGTCGTCTCGCCAACTGGGAAGAAGTCCGCGCCATCGTCAACGCAGTTGGTGAAACAGGCAAAGGCATTTTCGAAATCGCGGGCGAGGCACCAGGTCGTAGCCCGGAACGTAATCGTGAATATCACGATCGTCTTAGGGATCTCGCCGTCGAATCCGGTGTAACACAAACCTGGGGCATGTTCAGCGTCAAGTCTGCACCCGATATCTGGCGGCCTTATTTCGACCTGCTGGATGAAACAGCAATCGCAGGCGGCAGAATGTTTGCCCAGGTGCATAGTCGCGGTCTGAACAACATTTTGTCTTTTGAAAGCGCGACACCTTATGACAACCGGGAAATGTGGAGTGATATCCGCGCCCTGCCCCTGGAGGAGCAAAAAGTACGGCTCGGTGATCCGGCAACAAAGGCAAAGCTCGTTGAAATCGCCAACCGCAAATACACCGGGCCGCGTATCGTTGGCGCAGAGATACGCCCACCCAATTGGGACTATGTGTTCCCGATGGACGATATGAGCTACGACAAGCCGTCAATGGCGCAAATCGCAAAAGAAAAAGGGGTTGACCCTGTCGAGCTAATGATCGATATGGCACTCGAACGTGATTTGAAAATGTTCTTTCGCGCGCCTATCGCCAATGAAAACCAGGATCATGTACTGGAGATGATCAAACATCCTCGTTCCGTCGTGACATTCTCTGATTCAGGCGCGCACGTATCGCAGATTATGGATAGCTCATTGCAAACGCATCTACTGAGCCACTGGGTCCGCGAGAAAGAAGCGTTGACCCTGGAAGAAGCGGTTAAGCAAATCACTTATAACACCGCTACCTTATGGGGATTACATGATCGCGGTCTATTACGTGAAGGCATGGCTGCCGATATCGTGGTTTTTGACCCTGAGACAATTGGGCCGAACATGCCGGAAGTGCTGAACGACCTACCCGCAGGCGCAAGGCGTTTGAAACAGACTGCCAGCGGTATTTTAAATACAGTGGTGAATGGCGAAATTTTCCTAACGAATAATGAGCACAGTGGCGCAACCGCGGGTCGGTTATTGCGGAGCTAAACTCCTGCTCAATTGCCCAGCAGGTTCACCGGTATCAGCAACTAGTCCGTCAGACGATACCGGATGTTCATATGCTTAAGGCCATGTACGAAGCTGGCCCTGACGCGCTCAGGATCCCCGACAAGTTCCATTTCGGCTATTCGCGGAATCAGCTGTTCGAAGAAAACCCGCATTTCCAGTCGTGCCAGGATCAGGCCGAGGCACTGGTGAGGGCCAGTACCGAAGGCTAGATGCCTGTTCGGTTTTCTCTCTATATTGAACTCGAAGGGCTTATCGAAAATTTCTTCATCAAAACTGGCTGACGCATACATCAGCCCTACCGTATCGCCTTTCCTAATTGTCTTACCGCGCAGGTCATAGTCCTGCTCCGCGGTTCTAGAAAATTGCACGACGGGCGTTGTCCAGCGAATCATTTCTTCAACTGCCAGTTTAACGGCATTTTCGTCGTGGACGATTTCTTTAAAACGCTGCAGTTGTTCCGGGTGAGTCAAAAGCGCGTGGAGTCCACCGGTGATAGAATTTCGCGTCGTGTCGTGCCCGGCTGTAGCAACAATAGCGTAGTAGGAAATCAGCTCCTTGTATGGCATGTACTCGCCATTAATTTTGCCATTGGCGATATAGCTGGCCAGGCTTTCATCCGGGTGTTCCCGAAATTTATCCGTCAGGTCGCTAAAGTACTGGTAGATATCCTTGATCGTATCGAAGATCGACAGCGGGTCATCAGCTATGCGCTGCATTTCGGGATCATCGCCCGCAAAGAGTTCGTTAGTCAGTTTAAGGATGCGCCACTCGTCCTGTTGGGGTACACCTAGCAATTCAGTGATTAACCTAAGAGGCGCATAGATTGAAACGTCCTGAACAAAGTCACATTTCTGGCTACTGCCATCACCCATCATCTGATCCAGGATGTCTTTGGTAAGCTCCTCGAGCCGGTCACCGAGTGCCTTGATATTCGTCGGTTTGAACCAGGGCTGCACAAGTTCCCGGTAAGCCGTGTGGTCGGGCTGGTCCATTTGTACCAGCGAGCGAATCAACCCCTGTTCCGAAGAGGTTGCAAGCACCTCGAGCAATCGTGGAGCGTCCTGCAGCTTTTCAAATATTGCGCCGATTATCTCTTCCTTCATTTCCGGGGCTGTTGCTTCACGCATCAGAATAGGTCGTGTCTCACTGGTAAATATTTCCGGCTGCTTTTCTATTTCAGTAATGTCCGCATGTTTAGTGACGACCCAGAAAGGCCGAAAACCCTCCGGCTCAACCATTCGAAGCGGATCGTTAGCACGAAGCCAGGCAAATGCATGCTGCGGGTGGCCTACCTGCTCATAAACCTCAGGATCAATAACGTCTTTGTCCTGGAAAGTGTAGTCTTCAAGTACGGTCACGGTATTTCCCATCCTTTTATTTTCGAATAGCTTTAATCTCTAGCATATTCGATTTTGTGCTCGGAAATAAGCTCGGTCGAGCTATTATCAGTAGCGGTTTGCCTCGCTATAGTCCGCTATCCATAAATTAAAACAGCGTAGCGTACGGTCACCCTTCGCCTTTCTGATTGCCTGCTTTGAAAACCATATTCAGAATCTCACTGGCCGCACTGAAAGGCGTTAACTGACCGGCTGCAACCTGCACCTCAAGCTCCGGGTACGAGTGTCTCACTTCATCACTGGCCAGGATTCGCTGTTCGATTTCCATGGTGATCAGTGTTTTTAACCAGATGACGTTCTGAGTTTCCCGTCGTACGGTAAAGCTATCGTTGGTTTTAGCCAGTTGTTCAAACTCAGTGATCATGTCCCAGACTTCCACCAGGTTCGATCGCTCCAGGGCAGAACAGGTAAGAACTTTTGGCTTCCAGGCATCATTGGTCCGAAATATGTTGAATGCGCTCTGGAAGAACTGCTGCGTCTGCATCGCAAGCCCGATGCTGTCGCCATCTGCCTTATTGATAACAACGCCATCAACCAGCTCCGTGATGCCCCGCTTTATTCCCTGGAGGTCATCGCCACTGTTAGGCACCATCAGCAACAGGAAGAAATCTACCATACCGTGGACTTCAACCTCGGATTGCCCGACACCAACCGTTTCAATCAGGATGACGTCGTAACCTGACGCCTCGCAAAGCAAGATACATTCCCTGGTTCTTTGGGCGATGCCACCCATAACCCCGGACGAGGGTGAAGGTCGGATAAACGCATTCTCGGACCGTGACAGGTCAGGCATCCGGGTTTTGTCGCCAAGGATGCTGCCACCGGCAACCGGCGAACTGGGATCCACCGCGAGCACTGCAACTTTCTTGCCCTGATTGATCAACTGTAATCCAAAGGACTCGATGAAGGTGGACTTGCCCACACCAGGGACACCGGAAATGCCAACACGAAGGCTGTTTCCAGTGTGCGGCAGGACTGATTCAATCAGTGATACTGCAGCCTCACGATCCTGCGCTCGCTTACTTTCAATCAACGTGATCGATTTAGCCAGGGCGCGGCGTGACCCACTTATCAACTTTTCAAGGTCTGGGACCACGGCCATCAGACGTTGGCTTCAATGACCTTCAGGACCTCGTCAGCTGCCTGGGGAATGGGCGTGCCGGGCCCAAAGATCCCTTTCACGCCGACCTGTTCCAGATAGCCATAGTCCTGTTTAGGAATGACGCCACCGATGATCACAGCGATATCACTGGATTCTGCTTTTTGCAGTTCGTTAATCAATTGCGGAATCATGGTTTTGTGTCCAGCCGCCTGAGACGATACACCGATGACATGGACGTCGTTTTCAACCGCCTGACGGACAACTTCTTCCGGCGTTGAGAACATGGGAGACAGGTCTATATCAAAGCCTACATCGGCAAAAGCAGTGGCTATTACCTTGGCACCACGATCGTGACC
The DNA here is from genome assembly GCA_012961165.1 of Gammaproteobacteria bacterium. GTDB lineage: Bacteria > Pseudomonadota > Gammaproteobacteria > Pseudomonadales > Azotimanducaceae > UBA9659. The sequence continues at coordinate 24,417 of DTZW01000055.1, forward strand.
GTCCTGGCCCATCTTGCAGACCAGCATTCGGGGACGCCGACCCTGCGCCTGTTCAAATTTATCGACCCGACCAATAATACCCTGCCAGGCTTCGTCGTCCTTGTAGAAACTGCCATAGACGCCTTGCGTTGTTTTGGCTTCAGCCGCATACCGACCGTATACCGACTCCAGAGCACTCGACACCTCGCCAACGGTAGCCCGGGCACGGACAGCTTCAATAGCAAGCGTCAGCAGATTGCCATCTCCATTTGCCGCGGCCTCACTTAATGCGTTAAGCCCAGCTTCAACTTTACCTGAATCACGTTCCTTTCGAATTTTGGCCAGTCGCTCCAGCTGAGACTTTCTGACAGCGGGGTTATCGATTTCCATAATATCGACGTCACCCTGCTCCTCAGTCTGGTATTTATTAACGCCAACGATGACTTTTTCACCACGATCAATCAGCGCTTGTTTACGTGCGGCAGCTTCTTCAATACGTAATTTTGGCAAACCAGTTTCGATAGCCTTGGCCATACCCCCGTGGTCTTCGATTTCCTCGATCAACCCCCATGCTTTGTCGGCTATGGCTTTGGTCAGGGATTCCATCATGTAGGAGCCACCCCAGGGATCGATCACATCGGTGATGCCGGTTTCTTCCTGGATAACCAATTGGGTGTTTCGTGCAATACGGGCAGCGAATTCACTGGGCAGGGCAATCGCCTCATCCAGGGCATTGGTGTGCAGGGACTGCGTCCCGCCAAAAACCGCTGCCATCGCTTCAATCGTGGTGCGGACTACGTTGTTATACGGGTCCTGTTCAGTCAGCGACCAGCCAGACGTCTGCGAATGAGTTCGCAGCATTTTTGAGCGCTGGTTCTGCGGTTCAAACTCCTCCACTATTCGTGCCCATAGCATTCGGGCCGCCCGTAGTTTGGCGATCTCCATGTAAAAATTCATGCCGATACACCAGAAAAACGACAGGCGCGGTGCAAAATCATCAATCTTGAGGCCCGCCTTTAAGGCAGTACGAATATATTCTTTGCCGTCGGCTAGTGTGTAGGCCATTTCAAGGGCCGAGTCCGCTCCAGCTTCCTGCATGTGATAGCCGGAAATAGATATCGTATTAAAGCGTGGCATGTGTTGTGTGCAATGCGAAATGATGTCGCCAATGATTCGCAAGGACGGTTCAGGCGGATAGATATAGGTGTTACGAACCAGGAATTCTTTCAGGATATCGTTCTGTATGGTGCCGGCCATCTGCGCCTGTTCTACACCCTGCTCTTCCGCGGCAACAATGTATCCTGCCAGAATAGGCAGTACAGCCCCGTTCATCGTCATGGAAACCGAAATCTTGTCGAGGGGAATGCCATCGAACAGAATCTTCATATCCTCAACAGAGTCAATCGCCACACCCGCTTTGCCAACGTCATGGGTCACGCGTTCATGATCAGAGTCATAGCCCCGGTGTGTTGCCAGGTCAAAGGCAACCGAAATACCCTGCCCACCCTCAGCCAGCAGCTTGCGGTAGAAGGCGTTGGATTCTTCGGCTGTTGAAAACCCGGCATACTGACGAATCGTCCAGGGGCGACCTGCGTACATGGTTGCCTGGGGACCGCGAATAAAGGGTTCAAGCCCAGGCATTGAATTAGTGTACTCAAGTGCTTCCAGGTCCTCCGCGGTATAAAGCGGTTTCAGTTCAATCCCTTCAGGCGTATTCCGACCAAGCGATTCAAGCGGTTTACCCTTCAATTGTTTTTCTGCTTCAGCCTTCCAGCCATCAAGACTGAATGGCGGTGCAGAATATTTTCTGCCAGACATTAGTGACCCTCCGGGTATTCGTTCAATTCGATCAATACACCATCACAGGACTTGGGGTGAATAAATATGACGCGGGTATTGTGTGCACCAACCGAAGGCTCGTCGGACAGAAACCGGTAGCCCTTGCCCTTCAGATTAACGACATCTTCATCCAGGTTGTCGGAACGAAAGCAGAGGTGGTGAATCCCGGGACCACGCTTTTCCAGGTGCTGGACCAGAGGACCCTGACCATCAAGCGGGTGAACCAGCTCTATCGATGTACCATCAATGGGAAAGAACGCTGTCGTTGTTTTCGCCGCTTCGACATTCTCTGTTCCTTCGAACGTCAGCCCGAAGTCACCAAGAAATCGGTCGATGGCTCGTTGAAGATCCGGAACTGCAATCGCTATATGATCCAACGCTACTATCATGGTGGTGCCTCGTTATTTAAATCCTGTGTATGAAAGAAAATCATCAGTCTGTCTCCGAATCGCTGCACTTTTTTCTTCCAGAGATTCGATGACAATTTCTTCATCTGGTGTCACTTTAAATATCGGCTGGCCCTTCTTGATGATCAAAGCATCCGTATCAAGCAAAACTTCATCAACCGTACCCGCAAAGGGAGCATGTACCTTGTTGAACATCTTCATCACTTCAGTAATGAACAATGGATCACCGACCTCGAAGTGCTGACCCGCCTCAATGAACGCAGGGCGATCCGGGGCCTCACGCGCATAGTACATGCCGCCCGTTGGCGCTGTTATTTCATTACCGGAAATTGCAGGCGGTGGCGACAATATCTTGAAGGCTGCCTCCTGGGTATCACGATCCTGCAATCGTTGTGGAATGATAACGCCCAGGCCGGCGCTAACTTTAAGGTTAAAGAAGCCGGTTCTCCTGCCGATGTAGGGCAGAATTGAAAGAATATCGAATCCAAGCTGGAAGCCGTGATGCGCGGCCTGGATGTCTGCCAGCCGAGCCCCAAACACGTCTTTGCCTTTCTTGCCCTTAAGCGCTTTGCCCAGCGCCTGCCAGTCCGAGATACCTAATTCTGCCTCCAGGTTGTCGTAAAATTCGAGTGCCTCCTGTAGAAGTTCATCGTCATGATCCCAAATGGCATACAAGGCAGGTATTCCGCCCCGTGCATCCATGTTGAGATATCGATAAAGGTTTGCCAGTACCCGAACAGGATTTGATAGCCATTCCACACCATCTTTGCTGATCGCAAAGTGTTGCTGATTAAGCGCCAGCCACCCTGAAAGGTAATGCGGTTCTGCAAACAATCGGTTGATCGCGCGTGCCAGCAAACTAGCCTTACGCGTCATGATTTCTTTTACTGCCGACTGATAGGCGGCATCCGTGTTTTGTTCCAACTGGTACTTCTGGATTTCATTGTAAGCATGCACAATGTCAATGTTGTCACTAAGCGCTTTCAACTGCCCGACTGCCGTCAGATATGGCAGCACGAAGTTGGTCGCCGGTCTGGCTTCGGCATTGTTACCCATCAGCCAGTTGACCAGACCGTAGAGAAACTCAATGTTTGTGCTGAGGTTCTCTCCGCTGAGTCGAGTCTGCCTTAGAATCTCCGCCATCTGTGCGTATGATTCAGCTCGCCCCCCACCGGTACTTAGCAGGAGCGCAATGTTGGAATCATAGGCACCCGCCAGGTGGTATTTCATGAACACATCTGTATCAGGGTTGTGCAGGCAGATACCCTGATCATCACGGATTTCGCCTTCGATGGTATCTGACCATTGTGTGATAACACCACCGGCATGTGGTTTCAGTGCAGGATCGGTCGCATTCATTCTTGCTTCAAGTGAAGCTGGTTCCCGACGCTCACGGACCGGCTTTGGCAGGCGTTTGCCATGGCGAGCCAGCAACACCATCAGCTCTACGATGGAATCGACTGTAAATGAATCATCGCTGTTATCCGGGTTTGTAAACCGCAGGCTGTAGCACAGTTCACTGACCCTGTGTTCCACCTGCACCCGGGTGTTCATCTCCATGAAATAGTGACGATTACGATCGATAATACATTCGAAGGTAGAAACAGAATCAAGACCGACCGCTCCGCCGAAGCGTGATGCTTCTTGTTCCATTTCCTTAAGCATTTTTAGATCAGTTTCGAGTGTTTTTCTCTCGGTCTTGTTATCCGTTCGTTCAATCGCTTCAGTCAGCTCTTCTACAGTAACCGAGACCTCAAGCAGCTTCTGCTCATTCATCTGTACTGAGCAGTCTCGTCCACCGAGCGTGGTACACCAGTCGCCATTGCCGATTACCTGTATTTCCAGGTGGCGGACGGTTTCAACATTGATCTCTGCAAGCACATTCTTGTTGTCGCCAGCGCCTGTGGCTTTGACTTCAGAGAGAACCTCTCGCAGCAATGGCGCAACAGGTTTGACAGCCAGGCTCAGTTTTTTTGCAGCGCTGCCTTTATAGTGAACCGGCGCGTCAAGAATTCTTTGACCTTTACCGCCACCACCCCCGATCGCCTTGAGTCTGATTCTGTTGTCCGGGTTTTTCCTGAAAATCTTGCCGATTTCAGCCGCCAGGGTTTCCGCCAACTGGTCAACCGAGAAAAGATCGATGCCCTTGGTATAGGATGCATCCAGCACCAACTCGGCTTTTTCATCGAGCGTACTGGCCGAATTCATGGCCGCTTTACTGATCTCAAGGCCGTGCTTTTTAATCACTGCCTGCAGTTGCTTCCCACCGGGATGCAGTCTTAACAACGTCAGGGTAGTAGCATTGTCGATCCCCGGCGTCACAGAAACGTTAACTTCCAGTGCGGTACGCTTGGCAAGATCTTTTCTGCCGGCTGACTCAACGGTGCCTGAACAGGGACCGATAAAGTTCAACCCTGCAGCTTCCATAGCGGAAACCATCGCTTCATCCTCTGCCATAAAGCCGTACCCGGCGAAGATACTGTCGTACCCATTGTCCCTTGCTATTTGAACGATCTGGGCGATACGTGCGTTACGTTCTTCTTTGGTCGCACCGGTGTAGTCCTGAACCCGATGCACCCTGGAGGGATTGATGTGTTTTCGCAATTCCGGTGACAGGGCATTGGCATAAGTGATGGAGTCTTTCTCTGACAGAAGGATTCCAAAGTCTTCTATGCCCATCTCCTGGAACACCGTCATAGTCTCTAAACGAATAGGACCTCGACAGATAATCAGTGGTCGCATGTCCGTGCAACTGAAGGACTGTTCCCAGGGGGAACCCGATGACTTGCGCCGAAGTTTATGGACCAGGGAGTTACGCAAATAGTATTGGTTAGACATGACGGTCCCTTAGTGAAATTCGCGCTGGATGCCAGCGAATGGTTTGGGTTCGTAGTGCCTCAAGTGGAACGCCATGTTGTCTGCCAATACCTGACGCAAGTCAGATGGCATCACAATCTGTGAAACCGAACCAAGGCTGAGTGCCTCCCTCGGGTTCATTAGCTCCTTCTCATAACGCTTGCCCAGTTTGGCTTCTTCTGTCGCCAGCCAGCTGGCAGCATTCGCCTTTGCGCCTGCTTCCAACTGGACACCTTTGATGCCTTGCGCCTGAAGTGCCACCCTTTCCTTTTCTACTCGCTGTTTCAAACCTCCCCGAAGACCGCGCAGTTCATCTTTGTAGACGAATTCAACGCCAGGCGGACCCATAACAGCAACCCGGGTGGTTGGCATTGCTATGACCAGATCAGCGCCCGTCGGATAGTTGTTGTAAGAAGCGTAAGCGCCACCGATGGCATTGCGAACCAGCACCAGAAAGCGAGGCGTTCGCAGGTCAATAATCGCATCAAGCATGGCACGGCCAGCCTGGACAATACCGCGACTTTCCTGTTCCTTTCCCGGGAGGAAGCCCGTCGTATCTTCCATAAAGACGACGGGGATATTATAGAGGTTGCAGAATCGAATAAAACGCGCGTTCTTGTAAGCAGCATCAATATCAATCTGGCCCGAGCCAACCGCTGAATTGTTAGCGACGAATCCAACGACATTGCCACCAAGCCGTCCGAAGCAGGTGATTGTGTTCCTGGCGCGGTCTGGCTGAATTTCAAAATAGTCACCATGATCGCAGACCTGCTGAATGATAATGCTGACGTCGACGGGCGTGTTGAAACCTGTGGGCGAGTTGAATGCTTTCTTGAACAGCAGGTCGATGTCCCAGGTCTTTCGGTCGGTGGGATCAGATGTGGGCTGGAAAGGTGCCATTTCCGCGTTGCCACCCGGCAGATATCGAAGCAACTCCCTGGCGGTCTGCAGTGCAGTGACTTCATCTTCGACAGTGATGTCAGTAACACCGCTTTGAGAATGAACACTGGGTCCACCGAGCTCGTCGGCCGTGACGTCTTCACCAAGGACAGATTTTACAACACCAGGGCCAGTCAACCCGAAGAAGGTTTCTTTCGGCTGAATCAGGAAACTGCCCTGTCTGGGAAGGTAGGAACCGCCACCAGCATTAAAACCAAACATACACATAATTGAAGGTACGACGCCGCTGATTTTCCTAAGGGCAGTAAAGGCTTCTGCATAGCCGTCAAGGCCACCGACACCGGCAGGTACAAAGGCACCTGATGAATCGTTCATACCGATAAGCGGTATCTTGTGCTTACCGGCCAATTCGTAGAGGCGGGCAAGTTTTTTACCATTGGTGGCATCCATCGAACCGGCGCGGATGGTGAAGTCGTGCCCGTAAAGCGCAACGTCTCGGCCTTCCACCTCAACGACCGCTGTAACCAATGATGCGCCATCAAGATTGGGGCCCCAATTCTGGAACTGAATTTTTGGTGGTTTTGAGGTCAGGACCCTGATTCTTTCCCACACCGTCATTCGGTTTTTCAGGTGCTGTCGTTGTACATTCTTAAAACCCGCAGAGACAAAGGGTTTTTGCCTAATATTATGGGCTTCCTCCAGGGTTTCTTCGTAGGGTCCTGGTTGGTAGTCGATCTGACCCGGGGCCGAAAACTCCATCGGCTTGGACTCGGTAAACGGATTCTTAATGATCGGGATCATCTTATTCTTGGGCATAGGCTAATTCAGTTCAGGGCCACGGAAATCGAGGCGATTATATAGATTTCTCAGTATCGCAGCCATAAGGCAGGACGATCACTACATTAGTCTCCTTTATAGTGATAAAGACACCACACAGAGGTTTCGCCTGATATCATAGCGCGCAAATTTATTATCTAGATGGAGTTAACCATGGATATCAACGGAAAAGTCGCCATCATTACAGGCGGCGCATCAGGACTGGGTTGGGCGACCGCCGAATTGCTGCACAGTATAGGCGCGAAGATTGCTATCTTTGATATGAATGACGATCTTGGGCAGCAAAGAGCCACAACGCTGGGTGATGGCGCCGCTTATTTCAACGTGAATGTTGCCGACGAAGCCTCCGTACAGGCTGGTATCACTGGCGTACAGGAGGCATTTGGGACCGTACATATCTGTTGTAACTACGCAGGTATCGGCACACCGGGTAGAACCGTTGGAAGAGACGGCCCACTGCCGCTCGACTGGTTCAAACGAGTTATCGACGTTAACCTGGTTGGAACCTTTAATGTGATTCGACTGGCTGCGGCTGTCATGATCAATAACGAACCCGTTACGGACGATGGCTGCCGGGGCGTGATTATTAATACCGCGTCTGTTGCAGCCTATGAAGGACAAATCGGACAGGCAGCCTACAGTGCATCCAAAGGTGGCGTGGTAGCCATGACCCTGCCGATTGCGCGGGATCTTGCCAGTATGGGTGTGCGGGTCAACACCATTGCACCGGGCCTGATCAACACACCAATGCTGCAGGGTTTACCCGAGCCGGCCAAAGAGTCACTGGCCAATACCGTTCTCTTCCCAAGACGGCTGGGTGAACCTCAGGAAATTGCACGCGTTGCAGAAATGTTAATCGAGAATGACTATATGAATGGTGAGACCATTCGGATGGATGGCGGTATCAGGATGCAACCAAAGTAGGCAGCCTTTTAAGCTGCTTATCTCTAACGGCGCCCAGGGTCCGGGTCAAAGTCCCTTATACCGGGACATATTCAGGATAGACTGGCTCCCAGATCATTTCGTCCAGGGCCACCTGAATCTCCAATTCGGTCCTCATCGGCGCAACGCCCTCTTCCACTGCTCGAAGTGCCACCGCCAGGGCAACCTGGCGTGATACTTCACGCAGACGCACGACCGATGGGTACAGTGACCCTGTTTCCAGCTCTTCGTCTTTAACCGATTTTGCCAGCGCGATCGCCGCTGCACTGACCATACCATCGGTCACCTGTGTCGAATCCGATGCCAGCGCACCCAGTCCCAGGCCGGGGAAGATAAAGACGTTGTTTCCCTGACCAATGACATAACTTCGTCCATTGAGCTCTACCGGCTCATAAGGGCTGCCGGTAGCAACCAGAGTCTGGCCGTTAGACCATTTTAGCAGGTCGGCGGGTACCGCTTCTGACAAACTGGTTGGGTTGGAGAAAGGCAGAATAATCGGTCGCGCTGTATGAGTGAGCATCGACGCAACGATTTCCTGGTGAAACGCTCCTGGTGATCCGGACGAACCAATCAAGATCGTGGGCTTGTAGTTATCAACGACAAGCTCAAGGTTTGGATCATTTACATCCAGACCGTACTTCTGTGCCAACTCTCTTGGCCAGGCAAGCTTCTGCTTGTAGTGGCCATCTTCAAGTCGATCAGCAATAACCAGACCCTTACTATCGAGAACAGCAATGGACTCCTTAATTTCCTGGTCAGACAAACCAAGCTGGGAAAGCTCGTCCATAACCTGCAGCGCAATACCGTAGCCGGCTGCCCCGGCACCATGTATGACTATGCGCTGGCCCGCCAGCTTCTCACCCTTGACCCGCAGACCCGAGAGCACACCAGCCAGCGCGACTGCGCCAGTCCCCTGGATGTCATCGTTAAAAGAAAGAAACCGATTTCGATACTCTTCCAGCAGAATGAGCGCATTATTATTACGAAAGTCCTCCCATTGAATCAGCGCTTTGGGGAAAACCTCAGCGACGGCTTCCACAAACTCTTCGCACAGCGCGAAGTATTTTTCGCCGGTCAAACGCGAGTGGCGCCAACCCAGGTACAAATCATCATTCAGCAGCTCTTCGTTATTCGTGCCGACATCCAGGCAAATGGGCAGGGTCTCGGCGGGATGAATACCTGCACCAGCGGTATACAGTGCCAGTTTGCCGACACTGATTGCCATACCCCCGGCACCCTGGTCACCGATACCAAGAATGGATTCGCTGTCCGTGATGACAATAAGCCTGATGTCGTCGAAGAAAGGACCGCGGCGTATAATATCTTTCATCTTTCCTTTGTGATCCGGTGTAATCCACAGGCCCCGGCCACCACGAAATTCGTGACTGAAGCGTTGCGTCGCCTGACCCACGGTCGGCGTATAGATGATCGGCATCAGCTCCTGCAGATTGGCGCAAAGCACAGAAAAGAATAGCTGCTCATTTCTGTTCTGCATCGTCACCAGACTGGCATACTTATCCATCGGCTCCTTAATTCGACGGATAGCAGAGCCCGCGCGCTGCACCTGTTGCTCCAGCGTATTGCTCTCGTGGGGTAACAATCCGGTGAGATGGAAGTCCTCGCGTTCCTGTGCGCTAAAAGCTGTACCCTTATTCAGTAACGGGTGTCGGATCAGATCACCCCCACGCAGTGGAACTTCCAGGAACAATTTGCCACTGGCGTCTTTATGTCTCTTTAGGGGTCTCATTGAATTTCCAAAGCCAACTGGAATGATTTGACGGCGCAATCCCCCCGGATCACCTAAACCATCCCAAAAATCGAAGCCGCATGTTACCACAGACTCCCGTATCTTTAAGAGTAGAAAGATCGTTTCGGGGTATCAAAAAAAACAACAGGTTTGTTCACGCCGCCAGGATTTTGTAACAAGAATCTTGTAACTATAATCTTGTTACAAGGGTCGACCCGCCATACTGCTCATCAACCAACCGGCGTGATGAGTCCTTGTGCCTGCAGGTCATTCAAAAATTTATCCAGATCCCCAACCAGGGTGTCTTCGTTCGTGTCATATTCGTCGAGCATGGTCGCCACCACGGAGCGCATCGTTTCGCCATCATCGATGAGCTGCCAGATCCGGGTACCAACTTCGTCAAGCCCGAGATAGTTTTCACTGGCCAGGTCAAGCAATACACTTTCATCGTCGAGCACCTGGCAGATCACCTCGCCGGATATCGTGAATGTCTGGTTTAAATTCATATTCTCTATTTAGCGATATATATTGCCCGATTATAGCAAACCACGGCCCTGCACGAGCTATAATTTAATCTATGCGATCTGCTACCTTCTCATGTTTTACAGCGTCTTACTCTCCCTCACTAGGGCACCAGTACGCGTCTGTCCTTAATTGCCAAAGAGTCTGCAACCTATGAGCGGCATTGCCGGGATCATCAATTTCGACGGCAAGCCCGTGCCTCACGAAGAGATGATAATTATGACCAGCGCGATGCACTACCGCGCCAGGGACGGCACTACTCACTGGCCAGACGAGGCGTCATGCGGCGCGGCTCTTAGTCATTGTCAGTTACATAGCACGCCCGAGTCATTGGCGGAACGGCAACCAGTCAACAGCGAAGACGGGGCGCTTGTTATGGTCATGGACGGCCGGGTTGATAACTGGGCAGAACTGCGCGAAAGGTTGTTGTCAAAAGGTCGGGTATTGCGCAATCGGTCAGATGCCGAACTCGTTTTGCAGGCCTACAGGCTCTGGGGACGACAGTGCCTGGATAACATTGATGGTGACTTCGCGCTGGCTATCTGGCACACAGATAGTCGCCACCTGTTTTGTGCCCGTGACCCCATCGGTAATAAACCGTTTCATTTCCACTGGAGTGGCACCAGTCTGGTTTTTGCCTCAGACCTGCACGCAGTACTTGCCGTGCCCGGCGTACCGGAGATAGCCAATGAAGGTGTGCTTGCGGAATACCTTGCCGATGAATGGATATCACGAACCGAGACTCTCTGGCAGGGGGTTAATAGTCTTGATGCGGCACATTACATGGAAGTGGACGCCCAGGGCCCAAAAACCCGGCAATACTGGTCTCCTGACCTGTTTGCGACGCTCCACTATGCAAAAGACAGCGACTACATCGAGCACTATCGTGAGTTATTCACAGACATCGTCAGAAGACAGTCAAGGTCACAAAATCCCATTTCTATCGAGGTCAGCGGCGGGCTGGACTCTTCCGCCATATTTGCGATGGCAGCTCATCTTGACCATCACGATCAACTGGCTTCACCTGGTCTCACCGGTTATACGCTCAACTTTTCCGGTGATACCGATGCCGACGAGATCGACTACGCACGGGCGGTGGGCGCTCATCTGGACTTGCCTATCCAGGAAATTGAACCGGCCTACCCGGGCTTCTCCTCGTATCTCAAACGTGCTGGCATTTATCGCGATCTCCCCGGGGCCCCTAACACTGCAATGTTTGCCAATGAACTGGCGGCTGTGCAGTCGAGTGATAGTCGCGTCCTGCTGGATGGGAAAGGCGGTGACGAATGGCTGGGGGGGCGATACGGGGTGTACGAAGACGGCCTTGTCGAGAAAGACTGGACTGGCCTGTTCAATACAGTTGTCGATGATATCTCTAATGATAGCTTTGCAGGCGGTGTCGGGCGACTCCTTCGCGCCATCGGGGTCATGACTTTACCCCGTGTAGCAGTGGAGCAGATCAAAAAGATAATTGCTAATAAAGCGGAAACGCCAGCGACTCACCGGTGGCTGGTCCAACGCCTACAGGATGAATTAAAACAGCGCATTGAAAATCAGCCAACGATAGCTGCGAAAAAAATACGCCTGCCCGGCCAACTGCGTGAGATTTCCCTGCTGCAGGATGCCTTTTATCTCAAGAACCACCAGGTTAGGGAGCGATACGCTGCCACCTTCGGCATTGAGACCCGACGACCCTACTGGAATAAAGCAATGGTTCAGCTGTCCCTCATGTTACCAAAACGCCTGAAATATCGAGAAGGATTGGACAAATATGTTCATCGTCAGGCATTGCAAGAATTGCTACCCGAAAAAGTACTCACAAGGACAACAAAAGCCGAATTTTCAGTCACCTTTGACTACTATACTAAAAATCTTCGGTCAGCACTGACAGGTGACATCCCGCCAAAACGCCACGCCTGGATACACCAGTCTCAGGTAAACCAGTACTTCGACGTTTACGACCGCGGCTCGAAGCACGACGACTGCCCTTGGGCTTTGTGGAATTTATTGTTCTGTGATGTTATATTTTCGAACCAATCGCCAGCTACGATGAATTGCAACCCAGGTCTTACTTACGGGACAAAACTCGCCATGAACACTGAGGAGAGTCACTCAAGCAAATCAACAGAAAACACAGGAACAACTACCAATGGCAGAAAGGCTTACAGAAGCCCAACGCTGCAGCTGTTCGGCCGCCTGAGTCACATCACCCACGGGTCAGCAGGGAAAGGTAAGTCTGATGCGGACGGTAAGAGTGGTTCAAAAAAATAATAGTAGCAATCATGATGGGACCGCATCGCCAGTAGTTTTCAAAACGACAGACTATGGCTCGCTTAATATCCAGCCGGCTGACTTCATGGCGTCACTTACCGGTTGAAAAACATTGAAGCCTCATTTCAGCAACCCCCTATGCCAGTCTGGCAGATTGACGTTGCCCGGGAACAACTGCCCACCGCGGAACCTGCCTTCAGCGAGTGGCCACAAAAATCCGAGGGATATCACCCCGAGTTCTATCGATTGGGCGATTGTTTCCTGATTAGATTTTTGGGACTAGCAGACTTTTTCGTCAGTCAAAATGCTGACAAAATCAATACCAGACCGGCCCCGGGCATCGCCCACGAGCTGGTGGAAGAAGTCTATCAAAATCTGGTCTTGCCGCTTGCTTTAAGCCAGCAACGACGGCTTGTGTTTCATGCGAGCGCTGTAGAAATCGATCAATGTTCTGTGGTTTTTATTGCTGATTCCGGTACCGGGAAGTCAACGCTCGCTGCAGACTTCGCCACCAATGGTTATCGCTTTCTGGCTGATGACTGGGTGTGGCTGAACAAACAACCTTCAGGCTTCCATGTCATGCCGGGGCATCCTTCAGTGCGAATATGGGAGGACACTTTTGAAACATTGAAGCTGTCATTTACAGACATTGGGGCAACAAAAAATTCAATTGGCAAATGGCAACTAGGCTCCTCGCAAGCCAACACCCACTCTCAGTTTCACTGCGCAGTGGCGCGGCCACTCAAACATGTCTATTTCCTGGAGACAAACCCTACGGATGAGATTAAAATTGAGTCAGTCACTACCCAAGAGGCTGCCGTAGGCTTGTTAAGCCACAGGTTTCTACTCGACGTCACCAACAAAGCAATCCTGTCTAACGACATAAAAAGTATTTCAGCACTGGCCAGCGCATCTGCCTGCTTCCGGCTCTGCATTCCCAACAGCTTTGATGCGCTCCCGGATATCCGCTCCCGGATTGTCGCGCATACCAACGGCAAGCCACTCTGAGAACTATCCGTTACTTCTATTGCCTGAAGAGTAATATCCGAATCCAATACTGAACCCTCCCGGACACTCTGCCAGTTCTGTGTTGTTTATTCTGACAGGCCGATATTCGACAACACGAGTGTAGATGCTAGCGGACAAGATCCCAGCGGGCCGGCTGAAATGATCAAACCAGGAAACAAACCAGGCTAACTCTGTAAATTTCCGACCATTGTGAATATTTCGGCACGCAAAGTTGTGCGAGAATCCTCTCTATACCAACACTGAACGGACAAACTGCAATGACGATAACGCGAGTTAACCACACAGGTATCAGCGTCAGCGACATGCACAGGTCGCTGACTTTCTATAGGGACCTTCTTGAGCTTGACGTCATTTTTGACTCAGATGTTCCAGGAAACGAGCGCCTGAGTAGTGTTGTTGGCATGGCGAACGCCAGGGGCAGGGTTGTCTGGCTTCGCGCGGGCGATACGATGATTGAGCTCTGGCAATGGGACAATCCTGTTGGGCGAGCGCTTGCGTCCGACTACAACCCCTCCGACAAGGGTGTCACGCACTTTGCATTACAAACCGACAACGTTGATGAACTGTACCGCAACGTGACGGATGCCGGTTACCACGCCAACACAACGCCGCAGGACCTGGGTTTACATAAAACAACCTATATCAAAGGGCCAGATGGTGAAATTATTGAAATTCTTGAAGATAGAGCTACAGACGAGTGGCTGAGAGAGCTAACAGAGGCATCAATGGCCGCCCGTGCAAAGGAGGCAGAATAAAGCGCCGACCAGCATCAGCATTCCCGCTAACGATTATCGCGGGGAAAACGGCCCGCGAGCGGCTGGCAGCGGAGGGCTGGCAGCCTCATTTGTTTCAAGCGATGGTTGGCGCTTCTGGGGGAGCCAAACTATTGGGCCTGGGCCATCTTGACCGATTTCTTTTCGGCGACTTCCTGCAACGCAGTCATCATCCGATGGAACTATACGGCTCATCGATTGGAAGCTGGCGACATGCGGCGCTGGCGTCGCCTGATCCTGCTCAGGCAATTGAGATTCTACAGGACCGTTACCTGAACCAAACGTGGGAAGAAAACGAAACACGCAGCCCTACAGAAGTCGTAGATGAGTTGTGTGAATGGGTGATGGATGGCGTCCTTACCCCCGGGACAGCCGCACATATTTCTCTGCACAGTCGTTTCACCACACACATCGTCACTGCACGCGGACGCGGTCTGAACAACAGCAACAGTCGCGGCGCAGTTGCACTGGGCATGGCCTTCGCCGCAATCGCGAACAGCATCAATCGCAGTTTCCTTGCACACAGTTTTCAACGTGCAGTGTTCAGCTCAGGCGTGAGCACAGCATTTCAGTTCAGGGATTTCGACACGGTTCACGTGCCTCTTTCCAGCACTAATTTACGTAGTGCATTGCTAGCCAGCGGCTCTATACCGTTCCTGATGTCCGGTCATCGCGACATTAATGGCGCTCCCCCGGGCCAATATTGGGATGGTGGCATCATCGACTATCACTTTGATTTTGACAATTATGCGGGCGATGGGCTGGTGTTATACCCGCACTTTACAGATTCCATTACAAAAGGCTGGTTTGACAAAGCAATGCGTTGGCGAACAATCCGCCCCGCAGTACTGGAGCGTTTGGTACTTGTTGCGCCTTCAACGTCATATATTGCCTCTTTGCCACATCAAAAGATTCCCGACCGAGGCGATTTTCAACGCTTCAAGCAGAACGAAAGATTGCAGTACTGGAACCAGACCATTGAGCGAAGCAAATTGTTAGCCGAAGCCTTTGAAGAAACGCTGGATGACCCTAATCCACTCGCCCGTTTAGCAAAGGAGAGGTAAAATGCCGGGCAATACTGTTGTGCGGGCTTTGGCAGTAACGCATGATGTCATTGGGTTATCAGATATTTGTGGAGTCAACCTTGGATACAGGAAAGTTAGGCGTTTGGTATTTCTTCGATGGGCTTACCTCTTCTGAGGCAGCAAAGACTGCACAACGAATAGAGTCGCTCGGTTTTGGAACCCTCTGGATTCCAGAGACGGTGGGCAAAAGCCCCGTGGTAATGGCGTCCTGGCTCCTCGGGAACACACAGAAGCTGAATGTTGCCACCGGCATCATGAATATCTATCACCGCGAACCCGGCGTCACCATGGCAGCGCAGAAGTCGCTGGCAGAACAGGCCGACGGCCGTTTTCTGCTGGGGCTTGGCGTCTCACACAAACCCCTGGTCGAGGGCGTGCGTGGCCTTAAATATGGTCCACCGGTCGCAACGATGCGAAGCTACCTGCAAGGTATGGCGGCAGCACCCTACTCAAGTATTGAGCCTGCTGAGCCCCCTGCCACTGTGATCGCTGCACTGGGCCCAAAGATGCTGGAACTTGCAGCCTCTGCCTGTCAAGGCGCACATCCTTACTTTTCGTCACCTGAACATACAAGGTTTGCTCGAGAGATCATGGGACCAGATGCCATGTTGTGCGTCGAGCAGAAGGTGATTCTTGAAAGTGATGCCGACAAAGCTCGCGAACTCGCCCGACCCATCGCAAAAATCTATCAGGGCCTGCCCAACTACAGAAATAACTGGCTTCGCATGGGGCTCACTGAGCAGGACATCAATGAGTTGAGTGACAGATTCATTGATACGACCTTCGCATGGGGCAATGCGAATGCGATCAAATCCCGTATACAGGAACATATGGATGCGGGTGCCACCCACGTCTGTCTACAACCGGTAAATCCTAACGGCAAGTTTGGCGAGCTACACTGGGAATCCCTGGAGGCCCTGACCGCTTAACAACCCGCACTCTGGGCAGAATTGGCTTTTGTACCGGAGTGCTGAGCTTACCGATGGTCTGACTTGTGTTGCTGTGAAGGATGATCGTGCAGGGATTTGTCCAGGCCAGCGCCCATCAGGTCAATGAAATTATCACGGTAAAATCGTTGTTGGTTCTCGCTTGAGATCCCCTCAAGCGATTCGCCAAATCGCTTCAGCGGATTCCTGCCCCCTTCAACGTGTGGAAAATCAGAAGAAAAGAGACAGACTTCAGGTCCTGTGTTTTCAATGATCCAGCCCGTGTCTTCATGCGGGTAGGGTGTCACCCGGAACTGTCGCCTGATAATTTCGCTCGGTTTGGCCGAAAGGTTTTTCAGTCGCTCTTCCCCTTTAGTGAATGCAGCCACACCAGCGTCCATGAAACGCATCCAACTGGGCACCCAACTTGCCCCCAGCTCTATCGCAGCAAACTTCAGATTTTGGTGCCGGTCAAGAACACCATCAATAATGAGCACAGACATTGTCT
This sequence comes from Gammaproteobacteria bacterium, assembly GCA_012961165.1. GTDB lineage: Bacteria > Pseudomonadota > Gammaproteobacteria > Pseudomonadales > Azotimanducaceae > UBA9659. The sequence goes on from DTZW01000055.1 coordinate 41,038, forward strand.
GCCACACGGACAGGGGAATTGTCATAAAACTGGTCGAGGTGAAATTTTCCGCACCGCCATGAAAGTCCAGCACCTGTGGACCACCACTATTATGGTAATCAGCATTCATTTTGTGCTCACCGCCCACATGAAACAAAATCGGAATACCGGCTTGCTCCGCAACTGACCATAGCGGTTCGAATGCCACGTGACTCGGGCTGTGCCCAGGCGGACAGCGTGATGGAATAATCAGGCCCTTACAGCCCATTTCCAGCGCTTCGATTGCGATGCGCGGCGCTTCATCAAAATCAACCAACGGAACATATCCGGTGGGCAGCAGACGCTTATCGACGTTGCAAAAATCCACCATCATTCGGTTATGCGCCCGGGCGGCTTCACAGGCTAGCGCGTTTGTTTCACCTGTTTCAAGACCATAGTTGTCCAGCGAGTCAGTGGTAAACACCAGTTGGCTGGTAAACCCAAGATAGTCCAGCGTTTTGGGCCGATCTTCCTTCCGGAAAGCGCCCAGCGCTGTATGACCACGTCGCAACATGATTTCACGCTCGGCACCGGAAAAATACTCCGGATCGTCCTGCAGCGCCTTCATCTCCTGAACCCAGTCTTCGTCTCGGAGTTTCATAAACGGCTTGAACTCGTCGAGATGCTTTTTCGACATGAACTCACCGATGGTTTCGGGAAACTCCATCACATGTGAATCGGCGTCATGGATTGTTCTGTTTTCTACATAGGCCATAGCTGATCTCTGCAACACTTATTCCGTCTATTACACCATAGTAAACCGCGATCAACGACAGTGTGTTTAGACCAATGGGTGGACGCAACCTGGCGGCACTTCCAGGATCAGTTTACCGCTGCTGTGTTAAGCCTTTTTAATCAA
>DTZW01000056.1 GCA_012961165.1 Gammaproteobacteria bacterium
GGGCGTCCATCATCGCGTATTTCAGACCCAGGCCGATGTTGTTCAGCTGTCGGCCGTCGAGCGACTGCGACTAAGGAAGTTATCCTGTGACCTACACCCCCCTCCTGATCCACTTGAGTCCAATCATGCCCAACCAAATCCAGCACTTTAGACGGTAACTTTGACGGTAACTATTTGGTGGTTGCGTAACTTACTTTAACGATTCAATAACTTAGCAATCACTTCGAGTCCTTCCGGGCCCACCATTTTTCCCTCACAAACTGCACTAGAAAATGCCGGTCAGGTCACTGGTTTAACCAGGTGATCGAATACTCTGATCTACTAACCAAGGGCAATCATCTGGACTAAAATGCCTACAGCGGGCTCACAGCGTGTCATAGGGCCTAAAATACGACGGATTGCGGTTCATAAAGCCGCTATTTATTATTTTCTGCCGGGATATCCTGAAGCGCAACAACATGAAGGCAACATCTTTACCACCGAGGCAACGTCAAACGGTAATCGATCAGGATTTTGATGTACTGATAGTTGGTGGTGGTGTCGCGGGCTTGTATCTCTTGTATCGGCTAAGAGGTCTTGGCTTGTCGGCAGTTGCTTTTGAAGCTGGGTCGGACGTAGGTGGAACATGGTACTGGAATCGATATCCTGGATGTCGATGTGATGTTGAAAGTCTGGAATATTCCTATTCTTTCGCGAATGACCTGCAACAGGAATGGGATTGGCCCGAACGGTATGGTACCCAACCAGAAATACTCAAATATATTAATCACGTCACAGAACGTTTTAGCCTTCGCCGTGATATTCGGTTCAATACACGAATTACGTCTGCCCTCTTCTGCCGCAGAAAGGTCTTATGGACCCTGTGCACCGATAGGGGGGAGGTTTTCCGCGCTCCCTATTGTGTGATGGCAACTGGAAACCTTTCGGCTCCCCAAACGCCCGAATTCTCTGGCCTTGATCGGTTTAAAGGAGATTGGTTCCATACTGGGTTATGGCCGCATGATGAAGTTAAGTTTTCTGGGAAACGAGTCGGAATTATCGGCACTGGTTCATCGGGTATTCAGTCCATTCCGCACATTGCACAACAGGCGACGCACCTCTACGTGTTTCAACGTACCGCAAACTTTAGCCTCCCAGCTCGCAATGGACCCCTTGATCCTGAAATAGAACGCCGACACAAGTCTGAGTATTCGGCACGCCGAAAGGCTGCTTTCGATACGCCATTTGGCATTGCAGGCTATCCACCACCAAAGAAATCAGCGTTGGACGTGCCCGATAAA
>DTZW01000057.1 GCA_012961165.1 Gammaproteobacteria bacterium
CACAAGCCAAACCTCCAAAGCGCCCAAAGCGCCCAAAGTATACCGGGTAGGATGATTTTAGTTAAGATTGAACCACTTGTTCGATTGTGGAAACACTCGAATTGGGCTAATACCAATTACACTAGGTCAGTATGAAAACTAAAGTGGCAGGTTTGTTGCGAAAAAACAACGTCACTGTGGGAGCGGTTCTGGCCTTGCTCCTGGGGTTGCTTGCACCCCCAGCAATGGGACAGGACGAACTGACGATCCAGCAGCAGTACGACGCAGCCTTTCTTGAGATGTACCAGGATATCGGTGATCTGGATAAAACCTTTCACTTTGCCGAACTCGCCATCGCGGTGGGTGATCTTGAAGGAGCGATCGCAGCGCTTGAACGCATGCTGATTATCGATCCGGACCTGCCGCAGGTCCGTATGCAATTGGGCACGCTGTATTTCCAGCTACGCTCCTACGCCATGGCCCTGACTTACCTCAATGCTGTGCTGGCCCACACTGAAGTCCCGGAAGATATCAAGGAGAGCGCGCAAGCACTGGTGACCCAGATCGATGCACTAACCTCACCACATAGGTTCTCGGGCACTGTTGTCGGGGGGGTGCGCTACCAATCCAACGCAAACGGCGGGCCGATGACGAACAACATCCGGCTTTTTGGCGGTAACGCAATACTCGATGACAAGTACACCCACCAGCCAGACTGGGATATCTCCGTAGCCGGGCAGTTCAGTTACATCTATGATTTTGAAACCGAGCCCAGCAATGTCCTGGAGACCAGGGTATCGGTCTACAGCAGCAAGCAGGATAAGCAATCCCAGGTCGATACCACGCTCGCTGAGGTTCAGTTCGGGCCGACCGTTGGTCTTACCCCGCAACCCGGGCAGGCTTTGGATATCCGCCCGTACGTCCTGGTCAATGACATGGCATTGGGCGGCAAAGATAGTTTCAGCGGGTTGGGCGGCGGCCTGGACCTCAACTACAAAACATCCATGACCAGCGCCTGGAATCTGGGCGGGCGCTACGTAGACCGCGATTACGACAACGTGGCAGAAGCCGGGTTAGAAGGCCCCAGAACCCGGCTTTTTGCAGGCAAGACTTTTGGCTTGTCGAGCATGACGATCGGCACGGTAAATCTGAATGCATTTAACGAAGATACCGATGAGACATCCTCTGCCTACTGGGAATACGGGGTGCAGGGCACAATCCAGCATATCCTGGGAACCCCTTTCAGTTTTACTCCACAGCCGTGGACGGCTTCTGTGACGATAGGGTTCTATG
>DTZW01000058.1 GCA_012961165.1 Gammaproteobacteria bacterium
ATAAACCGCCGCTAACCAACAGGCAACATAATACAGTCACTAACGAACAATGTAATAACTTCATAAAGACAACCCACATACAGGACAAGTGAACATTTAAACTCGCAAGAACTGATCGCCGACGATCAGTTAACTACCACTATATAATGTATAGCAATGTTGTCTAGTTTAGCGAATTCTCAGACCTCGATATTCCCAGCGAAAAGTTAGAGCGTAGATTATTTAATCTTTAGACACAGGCACGTTTAACGCCGTGCTAGACAAGCCTACTCATGTCTGAGAGCCTCAATGGGATCCATCCTCGCTGCACGCCACGCAGGGTAAACGCCGAATACGATTCCCGACAAGACCGCAATAGAAAACGACAGAACCACCGACCACGTCGCGATTTGCGGTTCAATTTGCAGCATATCTTCCGTGATGAAATCTGGCCAATACTTAGTCACGACCGAGCGTGCCGCACGAAACAGCGGGCCACAACAAAGGCCTGCCACAACACCCAGTATCCCGCCAACACCGGTGAGAAGGACAGCCTCAACAACGAATTGAAAAATGATGTGCATACGTTTCGCGCCTAAGGCCCTTCGTATCCCTATCTCACGCGTACGTTCGGTCACCGTGGATAACATAATATTCATGATGCCGATCCCACCAACCAATAGCGATATGCCAGCAATCACCACGAGCAACAAGTTAAACATGTCTCGTTGCCGTTCCGCTTGGATTAGTAATTCCTTGGGTACAACCACGGCATAGTCTTCCTGGGCATGATATTTTGCCAACAAGATCTGTATAATTGCCGCCGTTTCATCCACGTTTTCGATGGTATCCACGCCGATGGTGATTTGACTCAATTGCACTTCTTCACCCTGCCATGACGAACCCACACGTTTCATCACGCGATCCCCTATCCGAATTTCCATCGTCGATAGTGGGATGTAAGCATCAAGATTGTACTCACGAGCGTCCATGCTACCGCCGATGGCCGCTGAATCAGTTCTTGGTTTCGTTTCTCCCACGACTGTGTAAAGCTCCTTGCCGACCCAGACTTTCTGTCGGATTGGATTCTGATAGGGAAACAAACGCCGCGATGTATCATGTGCGAGCACGACGACTTTTTTTCCATGATCTCTTTGCGAGAGCCATCTGCCTCGGGCAATTTCAAGTTGATTAAGTTCGCGATAGGGCTGCATGCATCCAACGAGTTTCGAATCAGATGAACGGTCAGCAACGCGGAGCGTGTATCTGAATTCACGCATCGAGACGGCGCGGCTAATGCTAGGGATGATGGCAATGATTCGTTCATAATCAGCTCGTAATAATCCGTACTTCCGAATATTCACCTGGGCGTTTTGCTGTCCTGAACTCTCGGCGGGTTTTTTCGTTCGAACAATAACATTCTTGGCCCCGAGTTCTTTGATGACATCCTGAGAACGTTGGCTAACACCTTCGCCAACGGCCACTAACCAAATGACAGTGGTTGTCCCAATGAAGATACCGAGTCCGGCTAACGCAGCACGCATTTTGTGCAACAATAGGCTTTGAGTTCCTAGGTAAATTGTGCGAAAAAAAATCGTAAACACGGGACTATCTCAAAAGAGTAGGGTAGGGAACGTTATCTAAGAGAATGGAGCGACGGGTTGTGCGTCATGCATCTGTGTCTGCTGCCTGACTTTCTATTGGAGGATATGCCTCGTCAGGATTCTCTTTTTGATTAGGATTGTTGCCAAAGGGCACCAACACTTCTTTCTGAGCTTCGTCGATGTACGCTAATGGATTCAAAATAACATCTTCACCTTCGCTTAAACCATCTTTGATGACGATGAAAATGTCGTTACTGTCACCCAGTTTAATAGCGCGTTTTACGACATTCGCGCCAACTTTCACCCAACAGTGAAAGCCATCGTTGAGTTCCAGTACCGCGGCAACAGGAAGTACTAGGACATTCTTATGTTCCGCCAAAACGATCTCAATTTCCGCGCTCATGCCCGGCTTCAAGTCTGCGATGGGCGGCAGTTCTACGATAACATCATATTTAACAACATCAGCCGAACCAAGCGAAACAGGCCTCGCAATATCCGCAACGTGGCTAACCGCAGCGACAACGGGTTCTCGATTTGGGAGTGTAATTCGCGTCGGCAAACCGACTTTCATTTCAGATACCACAGCTTCATGCACACCCACTTTAACCTGCATCTTATCTAAATCCGGCATGAGCAATAATACCTGCTCCTTATTAACGGTGCCGCCCTCGGTGATATCGGGTGCGCCCTTCCAGTCCGCCGCACGAGGATGAATGATCAATCCATCTTTGGGAGCGCGGATGGTACAATATTCCCGTTCCGTAATCGCGCGGTCACGCCGCGAGGCGTCCGCATCAGCCCGCTCATCGTTAGCTCCAAATTGTGCTTTGGCAATTTTCAAATCGCCTTCGAGTCGCGCAACCTCCCTGGCCTTGGATGTCTTTTCATACACTTCGATTCGCGTCTTCGTATTTTCCACAGACAATTCACTCGTCGTCACATTAAATTCACGCTGTTCTACATCAAGCGCACTAACATAACCTCGCTCTTGCAGCATCATCTTGTGAGCCAAAATATTTTGTGAAGTCAGTAAACGGGATTCTGCGATGGCCAGATCCTTTTCCATCTCCATTTGCCGAGCCACATAACGACCTTCTAGGTACTCAGGGATGGAGAGTTTGGCGCGCGTCATCCGTGATAGCCAATGTTGCGCTCCCGCTCTTGACCAATGTGCATATTTTGACCGTTCGGAAATTTGTTCGTCAATAAACAGGGTATCAAGAGTCAGCACGATGTCACCTTTTTTAACGTAAGTGCCACTTTCGACAACCGACGTGATCGTATTTTGCCCACGTACGCGGCAAACGATTTTGGTATTATTGGAACTCTCCAGGGAACCTAACTCCGACACATTGATTACCATGTCGGAACGGATTACTTTATAGGTCAACGCATGGGCGAATGGGTCTTCTTCGGCGGGTGTGAAATATCCCTGAGTGTATGCGGTTCCGCCGACAGCCGCGCAGACGACTGCCAATAGAACAAGCAGTATGGGCCGGAGTCGTGATCGGGTTGGTTCTGTCGATGCTTCGTTCATTGAATTCTCCCTCTAATGCTCACTCGGGAACTATGATTCCGTGCAATACGTTCGGAGTCGGTAGCGATGGATTGACTTAGAAATTTTCCGACATCGTCCTGTGCTTCCTCTATGTCAGCAAGAGGGTGCAGAAAAACCTTATCCCCTTCTTTGACCCCCTGCACAACCACCACAAAGATATCATTACTATCCCCGAGAATCACTTGCTGTTTTTTCGGCCCGTTGGGGGTGGATATCCAGCAGAAGGTTCCGGCGGAAGTGTCAACGACCGACGAGACAGGTACTGAGAGTGCATCTTTGTGAGTCGCAATTAAAATTTCTACGCCAGCACTCATGCCTGGTTTTAAACCTGGAGTTGTCGGTAGCTCAATTACCGTTTCATATTTCACCACATTTGCGGACCACGAACCCAACGGTTTTGCGATATTGGCAACATCAGTTACTTCTGCCTCCACAACGTCATCTGGCAGCGTTATCGTAGCAGGCAAGCCGAGGCGAACGGTATCAATAACGGCTTCGTGGACGCCAATTTGTACTTGCATCGTATCGAGGACAGGTATGATCAATAGCACCTGATCGTGGCTAACGGCAACGCCTTCGGCAACATCCGGTGTATCCTTCCATGCGGCAGCCGTGGGATATATCACCAACCCAGATTTAGGTGCCACGATGGTGCAATTTTCCAGTTCGACGGCGGCCCGGTCGCGGCGGGCAATGTCCATTTGCAATCCGGCCTTGTCCGCCGCAATCTTGGATTGAGTGGCCTCTAAATTACCCCGCATCTGCTCAAGCTCCAGTGCTTTAGTGTACTCTTTCAAAACGAACAGCTCGGTCTCTTTCACCTTTAGTTCTAGGTCTGCCTGAGTTACCGTGAAGGCATTGCTTTCAAGTTCAAGTTCCGTCACAAACCCACGCTTAAACAGCAATTTGGAATGCCCGTATAACTTCTGGGCCGATGCAAAATTTGATTCAGCAATTACCACCTCGGTCTGTTTGGTATTCAAACGTTGAAGGTAATCCCCACTTTCATAGGCACCGATAGACAAATTTATCTGGGTTAGATTTGTTTCAGTTTCTGCCAACGTCGCTGTCGCTTCAAACACGTTGGTTCTTTGCAAGCTGAGGGATTCTTCAATCTTCTTGGTATCAAGGCGAACTAAGACGTCGCCTTTCTCTACGATGCTTCCCGAGGGAATGACCCACGTAACAGTATTTCGCCCGCGCACCTTGCATTTGATTTCCGTATTATCAGTGCTAGTAAGCACTCCTTGTTCTGTCAGAGTGACTCGCACGTCTCCACGCACTACTTGGTACGTCAAGAACTCCTTAACTGGAGTCTTGATAACCATAGTGGATCCGAAATAAATGCCCCATGACAAGAGACCAACGATACACGTTGCAATAAAGCACCTACCAAGCCAGCGTATCAATTTGCGTGGCATAGACTGAGAATTTTCGTTTGTCACGATAAACCTCCAAATGTCGAAGACTAGTCTTTACATTGTAACAATATTGAAGTTCAAAACCGGTTGTTGATCATAAAAAACGCTGCAGCAATGATGGAAGGGTGTTGTAGTTACGATTTGAAACTATGCGCAAGTTTGCCTTTAATCCGTGCTGTAGTGTCGATCTGATATAATTTTTTCAATCTTCCCCTGCAGCCTCAGAATTCGATTGTGAAATCGTTCGCCGAGAGTTTCTGCGGACTCCAATTCAACTGTTGGACTTTCCACTGGTGCATTTATGTCCTCAGGCAGCAAGCTAGCTAAAGGCGGCAGTGGTTGATCGACCCAGTTTCCGCTGTCACTTAATTCCATGATCCCTAACTCTCGCATTAGCCGCATTCTCGCTGCATAATAACTTAGCCAAGCCGTTAAAAAGCTATTCTGTGTATCTCGCAACGATGACAGGGAGGACAGCAAATTTCTTGCTGAAGTGGGTCCAAACTGTGCCACTCGCTGACCCGGTTGTCGAGAAGGCACCGGCGCATATAAATTAGCACGGGTAGAATCCACTCGTCGGATAGCGATGGCAACAGCGCGTCGTTGAATTGCTAAGTTATTACGTAGTTGTTCTATTTGACGAATTAGTGCACGTAACCCCAGATGCAACGAGTCTTGTGATTGAATAAAACCACGACGACTACGTTGGTATCGAATTAGTGTTTCCCGATACGCGTTACGTTCCAGAAGACGCGTGAACGGTGCGTCAAACTCTAAGCCCAATCGCAAACTTCCTGTCGGAGCGCGAAAACTCACTGGGTTGTTTCTCGCCGTCGATATATCACCGCCGGCGGTTAGGTTCAACATAGACTGGAGCTGATTCTGGCTAATCTGAATCTGCCTCCATTGGTCAACAAGGGCGGCTCGGGCATTCATGAAATCGAGCCGATGATAAAGTGCAATTTGGAATGCGTCGCTCGATTCCAACTCGATGGCGTCTACGGTTATCGTTTCCAAACGTGCACGGGCCTGTATAAGGACACTTCGCTGGGTAAGACGCAGCACATCTCCCAGCCAAACAATCGCTCGCCGCAGCGACTTTTCTAACGTTGCCGTCGGTAATTCCGCACGTAACGCAGCGAGGTCGTCACCCACGTCTGTGTGTTTTAGATTTAGCGTGTTAAGCGTGGAGCGAAGGCTAGCTTTTAACTCAACAAAATCCGACACTTCAGTGTCGTTCATCGCCGCCTCGCGGGCAGAAGATGCATCATCAAGACGAGCCAAATCTATTTCAACCTCATCCAGTTGCATCCGAACTTGCTGAGAAAGGCTTGTAAGTTCAGTTATTGTCGGTTGTAAGTCTTCAAGGGCAATATCTTCCGGAAGTAGGCCCACATTGTCTTGAGCGGCCAAAATCGCGTCTTGAACGTTCGTGCCGGTGCGGGTAACAAATTGAAACTGTTCAATAAATGAATCATCTAGTGCAATGTCGACATCAGGAGGCAAGCCTAGAGTGCCTGTTTTATACTGATCGAGGGACAAGTCAAGACTGTTTTGCGACTGCAACAAGGCAGCCCGTTCTCGCTGAACACTTTGGCGAAATTGATCCACCTGATCAATATCGATAACCCCCACATCCAACAGCGCCTCCAATTGATCTAGTGTCCGCAATTGCAAGCTAAGGTTGTCCTCGGTATTTCGAATTTGCTGCAACTGTTGCAGCAGTCCCAAAACCCCTCCCACACCTCCCTGTCCGCCAAATGAGTTAACGCTTGTTGACGGGTTACCCCGACGAGAACCGCTGACACCCAATTCACCAATCGCGACTTTAGTATAAAAACCTTGGTGGTATTGACTGTGAGCGCGAATATTGGCGAGCAGATTTCGTTCGGACTGCGTCAGTCCTTCTAACGCAATGTGCTTACCCGCACCACGCAATAATGGTTGGACAATCGAAAAATTGGCCAGCGAGGATGCGAGGTTAGCGTCGTTACCGGTGAACTCAAATACAAACGAATTCGCAAAACCGGCCACGATTTCGCCGGCGGTGGAAAATTGTCTTTTAAATTGTGCGGTTGGGTTGCTGCCAACGGTTAGGCGGTTACTTTCTCTGCCCTGACTGGCGGATGTGGTTACGGTGTCACCGGTTGCGGGATCGACTCCAAATCCAGCCGGATTGATATTTCCGCGATGTCGATAATTGGTGTCATAGCCGCCAAAATATTGCGTATCAAATCGAAATCGCTGAGCCGTAACGTCCAGCGCGGAAAGATACAGTGTTTCAACCTGGGTCTGATAAGCTGGCGAGTGAATATACGCTAACCTAAGTGCGGAATCTACGTTTAATTTAATGGCCCCGGCGTCATCAACAGAGTTATACGATGAAAGCAGTGTCCGCCAGTCTGGACTTTCATACTCGCGTATCGTGCCGTGCTTGTCCCACGTTTTTGACCCAGGCATACCGTGGACCATTTTCATAAAATAACCTGACGCTGGGTCATCGACAGGCATCGGGATTTCGTCAGGATTACTGGGATCAAAGAAACGACTACGATGGTCGTCGACAACATTGAAGTCCGTAGTTTTCCAGCGTGCATCAGTGCTAGCGTCCTTAATAATGGAATAGGCAGACTCATCTGCCTCGCGACGCTGCTCTGCAACAGAGCAACCAATCAACGTACAAATACCAATGTATATCGATAGACGTACAAACACTTGGGGGATTTTTTGCTTTAACATTTGGCCGCGT
>DTZW01000059.1:0-1862 GCA_012961165.1 Gammaproteobacteria bacterium
TGGTGGGATATAGGTGCTGACGTTTTCGCCGAGCTTACCCACCAAAGAACTGATTTGAAGGTTCATGCCGATGTCAGAGGTCTGCATCTCGGCGATGGCGATTTTGGGCAGATTCTGAGCTGGCTCAGAAGTTGGGGAGGCGGCAGGCAATGGTGCCAACGTCAGGGTTTCTGTTTTGGTCGTTGAGCCGGCATCCACAAGAGGCATCTTTTTGAGATCCACAGAAGGCGTAATGATCTCTGATGCTTCTTTTGGAAACGAACTTTGGGGTATTGTGCCGGAAGCGCCAAGATCGTTGGGCTCATCACTACCGGGTTGCGGCTTGGGTACCAGATTTTCATCACCAGTTTGATAGGCGAGCGGTTCACCCGCATCGCCCGCTTTGGCCGGGATGCCTTCGGAATCTGCTTGCGGCTCTGCTGTTGCTATTTCTGTATCAGCGCCGGGTTCCGTCGGTGGTGAGTCGGCCTCTTCCTTTTGGCTGGGCTGGGATGTTGGCTCGGTGCTTGCGGTCTCTGGTTGATCAGCTTCGGCCTGATCTTCTTGGGCCCCTGAGACGGATGCCTCAGATTCGGTGGATTGAGGCGTGGACTCCCCAGCGGCAGGCGATGGATTTTTGACTGGGCGTTCAAGATCGCTGATCATCGCGGCCAGAGTTGCTGGTTCTCGTTTTTGGACCTGACTTACCCCTTTGGGATTGGCTTCTACGAACGTGCCAGGCCGACTGGTTATGCGGGTAGCACTCTCGCCGGTAGCGGCAACGATGGACGTTAGAGTCATCTGCTGGCCGTAGATAAAATCCGCCTGCACGACTCCCATGGGATTAACATTCAGCATCGCGATACCGCCGCGCACTGCAACAGTTGCTGTCTTGGTGTTAAAGACAACGGGAGTGTTCTTAGAGATTTTTCCGCCTACAAGACGGAATATCCCTTTACTGACGTTGATTACTAATTCGCCAGTGCCGGTATCGGGATCAAACACGTACTCATCGATAGTCATCTCAGAACTTGAACCAACGGTCAAAGACGTGCCATCCCGAAACAGCAACTGGGCTCTGCCGGAGGGGTTGGTTTCTATTTTTTCGTTGAAAAACACCTCAAGGCCGGTTTCAAGATCTCGCGCCGGTGAGACCGGCGGTGTACCTACCGCATTAGTAACAGAGATCGCGGTCACGCCGACTTCTATCTCATCGGTCGCCGCCAGAGCAACACCAGCGGAGCAAAAAGCAACTGCCATGATTAGCCCGATCAGCGGGCTCAATTTTAGTTTAGGTTTCACAGCACACTTATTTGAGCCCGCGTCCGTAGCGTTTCGGCCAAAACACCCCCCAGAGAAACAGTTATACATTTTAGCATTCAAATAGATCGATTCTGGATGTTTAGATTTGAGCGCTTAACTATTGTTTGCCGAGGAAGACGCCCTGCGCTGAATAGCGGTCACCGGTGATATTAAAACTGCCGCCTATCTCAGGTGACGGGCTTCCAGTGGCAGCCAGCCAAATTGATCTTTGCATGCAAACGATATTGCTTTTGATTTGGGCCCAATAACCCACAATTAAGCTTACAACCCCCACAACGGCCACGCAAGTAACGTTATCGATTAATCACTCCGCGATGTGATAGCCGTCACATCGGGGGGCAATCTGGGTATCAATAATAACGCCAATCTGTGTCGACGAACACTTGAACCACAACGTTTGGAGAACTTGCCCTGCTATGAATAAAACCCAGATGGTTTCCTTGTATATCGCTTTAACAGCGCCACTTTTGTCTGTACCGGCTAATGCTGATTCCATGCCGCCTTTGGCGGCGCAGAATCCTATCGTTGTTCATACCCAGATCGCGTCGTTGCGCTCATCA
>DTZW01000059.1:1921-3980 GCA_012961165.1 Gammaproteobacteria bacterium
CGTGTGCTGGTGGGCCTTGATCTGGATATGATCGCACCTCACCTGCTCAGTGAAGAAGATACTGCCATCCAGGCGGCACGTCTTGCACAGATGCAGATGACGCTAATCGATCGGGCGTTGGCGGGTGATCCGCGGGCGGTTATGTCGCGCTCAGAAAGTATTCCCTTTATTACTCTTCAGGTAAATGCCAGTCAGCTACAGCGGTTGCTGGCTGACCCATTAGTGCGGTCTATACAACAGGATGCACTCGCGGCGCCGATGCTCAAGGCGAGCACCCGAGTGATTAAGGCCAACCGGCTGTGGCGACCCAAGTTTGATCTGTTGGGGAAAGGCCAGACCATCGCCATCCTGGATACCGGCTCGCATCATCGGAAGATGCTGAAGAAAGATCGCATCGTCTCTGGAGCCTGTTACTCCTCCAATAATCCGACCTACGGATCTGTCTCCCTTTGCCCAGGCGGGAGTGAGTCACGAAAGAACAAAGGCTCTGGCAAGAATTGCGCCACCAGTATCGCCGGTTGTGACCATGGCACCCATGTTGCCACCATTGCGGCAGGCAACAGCGGTGCACTCAAAGGAGTGGCCCGGGAGGCTTCAATCATCCGTATGCAGGTTTTCAGCAGGTTTGATGACCCTGCCTATTGTGGTCGGGTCACACCTTGTGTGATGTCCTATACCTCGGATCAGGTCCGCGCGCTTGAGCGGGTCTATAAGTTGCGTAAGAAATTCAGTATTGCCGCGGTCAATATGAGCCTGGGTGGAGGCTATTACAGCAGTTATTGCGACAGCGCCATGCCAGCGATAGCAGAGATCATCGACCGCCTGACCGATGCCGGTATTGCAGTGGTGATAGCCAGCGGTAACGGTGGCGTCGATGGATATATCTCGCATCCAGCGTGCATCCGCAACGCAATCGCAGTGGGTAACGCTACTAAGAGCGATTCCGTCTCTTGGTCATCAAATCATTCATCCTTGATCGATCTGATGGCCCCTGGAGAGAATATCTATGCTGGCGTGCCCTCTCGCGGTTACAGCTATAAGAGCGGCACATCTATGGCTGCACCGCATGTCGCCGGGGCGATTGCGCTGCTCAAAGAGTACAAACCCAAAGCGTCGGTAGCAGATCTTGTCACAGCGCTGGAGTGCACTGGCAAAGCGGTAACGCGTGCCGGGGTGAGTAAACCCCGTATCGATATTCATGGGGCCTACCGTTTCCTCAAAACAAAGCAGACAGGTTGTTGACCATTACGTCCTGGACAGATAACCCACTTTTGTGATCCAAGGGTTTGATTGCGAAAGTGGGCTTCTTTGTTGGAGCCTGCTATGCTCATCTTATGGTTAGAACGGCGCTTCGCATCCGCCAAGGGTTGATATTTCTGGCATGTGTTGCCAGTGCAATCCCGTGGAGTTTTGCCGGGGGCACTGATCAGGTGCTGGTGCCCAGCGGTGGTGAGCGGTGGGCGGTTGGGTCAAATGTACATCTGGAATGGGAGCTCTCAGGCGCTGACAGCGTCAACCTCTATCTGGTCGATTCAGATCACGATAATAAAGTGGTCGGCACTATCGCGAAGGGCATTCAAAATAGGAGTCACTTTCAGTGGCTTATCAGTGAACTTCCGGAGGACGTCGATTTTGCCAACAGCCACAAAATCTGCGTAACAGCAGATTCCTGTGATGGGGCTTCAGTTGCCCTATCTGATGTAATCAATCTGCAGCAGCATGCTGAACCGGAGACCTTCCGGGGTAATCGCCAGAGTTACACCCTGGACGACAGGGCTCGAGTGTATATACCGGCGGCGGGAGAAATCGTTACCCGAGACGAAGAAAACAAAGTGACGCTACGCTGGGATGATGTCGATCACTGGCTTCTTGATCGGATAGAAGTCGAGGTGAGGCAGCACGGCAAAACCATCGCACTTAGCAGCGATACGATGATGAACACAGGGTTCAAGAAGATTGAGATTGATCCTAAATACTGTGACGATACTGAGAAGCCCTGTTATTTCCGAATAAACTCTACACGGCATCCAGATCGTGTTATTACCAGTGGCCATTTCAT
>DTZW01000059.1:4064-4958 GCA_012961165.1 Gammaproteobacteria bacterium
GGAGAGCAGCTTGACGTTGGCTGGACGGCCGGCGAGAACGATCTGGGTCAGGATTTGCGGGTCGAACTTTATAAAGATGGCAGTTACTACCTGACTATCGCCGAGCGCCAGCTGAGCAGTGCCGGCAACCGGCTTGTGGAACCCTGGACGATTCCGTTCAGTGTACGCGAGGCAGACGATTACACCATTCGGGTGAGCTCACGTGACCATGGCAAGGTGCTTGGCTTCAGCAATGTTTTTTCCATTGAGGGGGCGCGTGAGGAGCCAGTGACTATGGCGATTACTTCGCCGCCAGCGGTTGATCCGTGGCGGCGGGAGGAAGACGGCGGGCGGGCCCGCTTTGACATCAGCTGGGAGGACAGCGCCGACGCCGATGCGCCATCAAGGGCTGATCACGTTAAGATTGCCCTTTACAAAAACGAGAGAAGATTCAAGAGTATTTTCAATCAGAGCACTGGGGATGATGGCGAAAAAATACAAACTGCAAGAACGCAACTCAAAGAAGAAACCCATACCTGGGTGATGCCGCAGACCGTACCAAGCGGGAGTGACTATTCGGTCCGGGTGATGTCGTACGGAGACGAAAGCGGCTATGAGAGCGATTACGACGACAGCGACCAATTTGAGATCTCTAACTACGAGGTCGATCCAATAGATGCCTTTGATGCAGGCGGATCAGACGATGCAGACTGCCCAGTGTCGGTGCAGTTGCTTTGCCTTGAGGATTCCGCAGACTGCCCGGTAGATGAGGAGCAGGAGGAGGCCTATGCGCTTAACGAAGTAATTACTACCACAGGCGGGACGAGTGCCGGGACTGAAGAGGTTGATGCTGACGGTGCCGGCAGTGATGGGAATCAGGCAACCAACACAGGGAGTCAGGCAACCAACACAGGG
>DTZW01000059.1:5014-7298 GCA_012961165.1 Gammaproteobacteria bacterium
CCCAGCTATCAGGCGGGGGCAGTGGTCAGTCCGATTCACAGTCAGATTCACAGTCAGATTCACAGTCAGATTCTGACTCGCAGCCGGCATCACAGACACCCGCCAACTGCTTTCACAGGATTTACTACATTTTTTCAGACGGCAATATTAAGAAGTGGTTCTGTCTTTAATATCCCCCTCGATCTTAGGCCAGCGGTTGAATGTCCATAGCCGGCCTCGGGACTCCTCACCTACATTAAGTATTGGCAACAAATGGGTAACTCATCGCCGCAAAGCAGTTCAGGTCAGCCTATCCTCGCTGACACAACCCCAGGTATCAATGCGGGAGACCTCAGGGGCGCTCGATAAGACAGAGCCTCAGTGTCTTTTCGCAGATTGTGTCCTAATGTGACGGCCATCACATTTTGGGCCAGGTATCCGGGGTGATACTATCCTAATGGTTAATTTTTTAGCATATCGAATTAACTGCCAGTATCCAATAAACTCACCAATGATGATTTGCGCCAGTAGCGCTCTGGCATACGGCTTATGGACAAAAACAACCTATTGATTTGACCATGGCAAGGCATCTATCAAGGATTATTTCGGTCGCGCTGGTACCGCTTGGGCTTTTCGCATTTGCCGTTGTCTCCTGGGCAGATATCTCCGCTTTTGACATAAAAAAGCCCACCGGGGAGATCAGGCATGGTGAGGAGGTTCAGATCGAGTGGTTGCATAGCCAATTGCTGACCAACAAGATCATAATTGAACTTCGCGGCGCCAAGAAAACCAAAGGCAAACATTCAGACATCTTCTCGGAAGAGTGTTTAAAAAACAAAGGCAGCTGTACCTGGGTGGTGCCGGCGGGTATCGACCCCGGCCACTACCGTATCACGATCACCTCTACCAAGAACAAACAGAACTATATAAAGGGCCCTGTTTTCACTATTGTTGGAGACGTCCAAGAGTCTGATGATAAGCCGTCAACATCCGTTGAGCATGAGGCAAGCTGTACCGGTGGTGCTGGACGGGTTCTGGTGCCAAAGCTCGCAGCAAACTGGGCGCAAGGGTCTACGGTCATGCTCGAGTGGCGCCCCAACGATGACAACGAGCTTGTTGATCTGTATCTGGATTGTGATGCCTTTGCCATCGCCAAAGATGTGCCGGACAAGGGCTACTACCTGTGGAAGATCCCTAACAAGGCCCCCACAGGAAAAAACAAGACAATATCGGTTCTGCCAGTCGAGGATGACGCGGCAGGGGTAACCTCGAAGAAATTTGCACTGCAGGCTTGGACTGAAGCGGAACGGTATCGGGGGCGCGATCAGCGTTACGACAGCGATCTTTCGGATCGCCCGCGGGTGACATCCCCCGTTGAGGGATCACGATACCCCCGCGGTGAGCCACCAATCCTGCGATGGGATGATCCAGACCATCTTCTATTGGACCAGATTCGAATCGAGCTTTACCAGCATCACACAGCCAAGGAGATTTTAAGGTGGAACCATAAGAATACCGGTGTTTTTGAGGTGCCGGACGATCGTAAAAAAAGAATAAAAAGATTCTGTCGGCAAATACCTGGCTGCTATTTCGTGGTGTATTCACGGCGTCATACAGAAAGACGTATCGCCAGTGGCCATTTTTTACTGGGCAAGGACAAGAAAGCATCACCAGAGTCTTTTGCGGTTCGCCTGCTGCCTGCAGGCACGGACCCCGAAGGTGTTGCCGAAAGCCTGTCCGAGGTCACTATGGGCGATAAGGTGCAGATAAGATGGAACGACCTCACGGCGGCTAATCGGCCGGTGCGGGTTGAACTACGTAAAGACGACCTTCACTACCTGACGATTGCCGATGCCATTGAGTCGACAGCAGACGGCGATAACGTTCGGGACTGGGTCATACCCTATGGCGCTCTGCCAGATGAGGGTTACAGCATCAGTATTACGCTTGCCGACGATGCCACGGTAACGGCGGAAAGCCCTGTTTTTTTACTGCAGGGTGAGGCCGATAACAGAATGTCTTTAAATGAAATTCCCGATAGCGCATGGGAACTGAAAACGGGTCGGACTATAGTGCCGATCCAATGGAAAAAGCCCGCACGGGTCTCTGCTTTAAGAGTCGATCTTTATAGAGCAGGGCGTCGGGTTAAGACCATCTCAGACTCGGCAACCAAGAGGAGAACTGACTGGAGCGTGCCCAGGCCTTTGCCCTCCGGCGCTGATTATCAAATCCGGATCCAGGAGCTTATCGAAGGCGATACAGGCGATCAGTCGCATTTTGCGTTCAGCGATCCATTTTGTATTTA
>DTZW01000060.1 GCA_012961165.1 Gammaproteobacteria bacterium
TCCCGATGACCGGCCCATTCGGCACAGCGAAGGCACCTGAAATGCTAAAAGTGGCAAGCACCATAGTGAACAGAATGATTTTCGAAAATTGATTACGCGCCATACAAACAACTCTCGCGGGGAGCGGCTTTATTATAAGCCGATGGCCGCACCAAAACTATAATGAACTAACGGTTGGTATTACGACTGGCCCAGTCAAGTTTACTTTTGCAAACCCCATAGAAGCTGTGACCCGGAGGGTGCACCAGCACAAGGCGTTCCGGCTTTTTGCGAATCAGCAGCGACTCGCCGGGTTCAATCTGAAACTCTAGATGCGAATCAAAGCTGATCTTGGCTTTCATCTGTGTATCGGAACCAATCACAATCCTGATTTCATCGCCTCCCGGCACCACGAGTGGCCGGTTATTCAGCGAATGCGGGAACATGGGCACCAGCACAATGGCGTCAAGGCTTGGGTGCATAATAGGACCACCGGCAGATAGCGCATAAGCCGTGGAACCTGTTGGTGATGAAACAATCAACCCATCTGAGTTCAGCGTGTAGACGAACTGGTCGTTTACGTAGAGTTCCACCTCGATCATCTTCGGCATGTTCGCAGAGTGAATCAGTATTTCGTTTAGCGCGCAGGGCACCTCATCGTGACCTTCCACCTCACCTTCCAGCAGGAAGTGTTCTTCTGTGGTGTAGTCACCGGACAGCACTTCGCCTAAGCGCACCTCTATTTCATCAGGAGAGACATCGGCAAGAAAGCCAAGTTTGCCGCGGTTGATCCCAAGTATCGGCACACCAAACGGCGCCATCACTCGAGCCGTGCTCAAAATATTGCCATCACCGCCCACCGCGATCAGCAGATCGCAGCTAGCACCCATCTCTTCCAGACTGGAAATAGCCCTGTTGTCGCCACCAAGCGCCGCAGCAGACACCTGCTCAACAACAATCTCAATGCCCTTCGAGAGCAGAAACTGTTCAACCGTTAACAAAGACTCGCGCACCTGGTCGCTGGCCACGCGTGCCACCAGCCCAATACGGTTAAATGAAGCCATCTAATGCCATGCCAAATTCATCCAAGAGGCGCATTAAATGCCAGATACCTGAAATATTCAAACAGAGATCGCGCTTTATCGACTCTGCCACCCCTACAGCCCATTCAATCATGAGATCTCTCGGCCCTGTTTATCAGCAAACACATAGTAATTATTCCAATATCGAATGGTTTGACCCTTGATAATCCTATAAAACAGCGCAAAATTGCGCGGTCACCAGAGGG
>DTZW01000061.1:0-271 GCA_012961165.1 Gammaproteobacteria bacterium
TAACTGCCACGCCTTCATTGACATCATTTCTTGAACATTCCCACACAGACATCATATTCACATCATCATGCCGGTGACCATTCAGCAAATAGAGACAAACGCCGTTGGCCAGCAGGTTCAGGACGGCGGCGATGCCCATTGTTGCCACGACGGGCACATCCAAATGGTAAATACGCCAGCCAATTTGGGCCGCGACAGCAACCGCAGCCAACGCTATCAACACCCCCTTAAAAACGGCGACGCGGGCTTTTGCGGTAACGCCAGCACCAAC
>DTZW01000061.1:430-6374 GCA_012961165.1 Gammaproteobacteria bacterium
CCCGGCGCTGTGACGCCTCGAGCCCCGCGACTTCCAATTCTGATTCGCAACAATCAGCCATTCACCTGATCCAATATAGAATAAGCACTATTCTAACCGTAAACCGGCAAGGGGCTCGACGATTGTCTTGACGAAAGTTAGTCTTGATAAAAAAGTGTCTACCAATAATCAAAAATGGAGAGAGCAATGATCAAGTTGTACGGAGTGAAACCCAGCAACTATTACAGTCTGGCCAAGGCAATTCTGCTGGAGAAAGGGCTCGCTTTCGAAGAAGTAGCCAACCCGCCCTCACAGAACGAGGACTTTTTACAAAAAAGCCCGATGGGCAAAATGCCAGCAATCGAAGTCGACGGCGTCTATATCTCGGAAACTTTAGCCATTGCTACCTGGGCACAGCGTGCCCAACCGGAACCACCTTTATTACCCTCAGACCCCGTTGACGCCGCTAAGGTGATTGAGCTTTGCTGCCACCTGAAACTGGATGTAGAACTGGTTGCTCGAAGAGTCCTGCCCGCTGCATTTTTTGGTGCCACCGCCAGCGACGAAGTGCTTGCAACTACCGAAGCTGACCTGGACAAAGGAATGAAAGCAGTCGCCAGACTTTTCCAGGGCAGCCCCTATGCGGCCGGTGACAGCTTCACAATCGCTGACCTGTTCACTTTCTACACCTTCGGTTTGTCGTCATCGGTTATCAAGAAGATCTACAACAAAGATCTGCTGGCGGGCTATCCGCAGATATCAACACTGATGGGCGAGCTGGCTTCGCGTCCGAGTATCAGCCAGGTAGAAGCAGACAAAGCGGCCTGATCACCAGACCGGGTGCCGCAACGCATCCCGTGTCTATCTGGCAGCCACAACTTTCGCCGGGACGGCGATGTGTTCAAAAGAAGCGTTTCGGATAAGCACTAGCTCGAAGGAAACGAAAAGCTCGAAGACTCCCTTACCGTTGATGACGGCCAACGCTGGGTAATCGTTTTCCGCCGTGTGTAGAAACGCACACCATCAGGACCATAGGCACTCAAGTCACCAAACAGCGACCGCTTCCAGCCGCCAAAGCTGTGATAGGAAACAGGCACGGGTAATGGCACATTGATACCCACCATTCCCGCCTTAATGTTGTCTGAAAAGTATCTCGCTGCCTCGCCATCTCTTGTAAAAAGACAGGTGCCGTTACCGTATTCATGGTCGTCAACCAGTTGCATGGCCTCGTCCAGGTTATCAACATGGACTATACAGAGCACTGGACCAAATATTTCCTGGCGATAACAGCTCATCGACGATTGCACCTGGTCAATCAAGGTTCCACCGACGAAGAAACCAGTATCCTCGTCGGCCAATTTCGGTGACCGGCCATCTACCACAATCACCGCACCTTCGCGTTCGGCGCTGGTGATCAACCCAACCACCTTGTCGCGGTGTTCAGCAGTAATAAGCGGCCCAAAATCATTGTTATTATCCTGCGCGCCACCAACCTTCAGGCTGGACATTTCCGCCTTAAGTTTTTCAACCAGGCTTGTCGCGGTCTGTTCACCTATCGCGACTGCAACCGAAATCGCCATACAGCGTTCGCCCGACGATCCAAAGGCAGCGCCCATTAAAGCCTGAACCGCGTTATCAAGGTCCGCGTCGGGCATAACAATCGCATGATTCTTGGCTCCGCCCAACGCCTGGCAACGCTTCCCACCATTGGTCGCCGTCGCATACACGGACTCGGCGACAGGCGTTGAACCAACGAAACTGACCGCCTGGATTGCCGGGTCGTTAAGCAAAACTTCTACGACTTCTCTGTCACCGTTCACCACATTCAGCACACCGGGTGGAAGACCGGCTTCATGAGCCAGTTGTGCAACATAGAGAGTCGCCGATGGATCTCTTTCCGAGGGTTTAAGTACAAATGTATTCCCGCAGGCGATTGCGAGTGGATACATCCACAACGGCACCATGACGGGGAAGTTAAACGGTGTAATGCCCGCGACAACGCCCAGGGGCTGGAACTCGCTCCAGGAGTCTATACCCGGGCCAACATTCTTGGAGAACTCACCTTTCAACAGTTCAGGTACAAAGCAGGCAAACTCCACGTTTTCAATACCACGCTGAACCTCGCCCGCGGCATCGTGCGGAATCTTTCCATGCTCCCGGCTGACCAGTGCGCAAATCTCATCAACATGGGCTTCAAGTAGCGCTTTAAAGCGAAACATGACCTGAGCCCTCTTTGCCGGCGGGGTTGCTCGCCAGGCAGGATACGCTTCTGTTGCTGCCTTGATGGCCAGCATTGTTTGATCTGACGATGCCATCGCCAGTTCGGCTTCCTGACGACCCGTTGCCGGGTTGTTAAGCGGTAACGTTTTTACGTTTTCGGTGACACGTTCGCCACCAATCAAATGTCCTACAATTTCCATATTTATCCTTATCGGCTAAGGCAATCTGCCAACGCATTCACCAGGTTATCAATCTCGGTTTCTTCAACTGTAAACGCCGGCGCAAGCTGAATCGTGTCTGCACCATATCGCACATAGAATCCTTTCTCCCACATCTTCATCGCAACCTCATATGGCCTGCGGGCAGGTTCACCAGGATAGTGTTCAAGAGTGATGCCTCCTGCCAAACCATAATTCCTTATGTCTGTAACGTGTGGGCAATTCTGAAGACCGTGCAACAGACTTTCGAAGTATGGTGAGATGTTTCGTACCCGCCCCAACATGTCTTCGTCTTCAATTACATCCAGTGTCGCCAGCCCCGCCGCACAGGCAACCGGGTGCGCCGAGTAGGTATAGCCATGGGGAAATTCGAGCATGTACTCGGGCGCATCCGTATCCATAAAGGCATCATAGATTTCTTGTCTGACAATAGCGGCGCCCATCGGGATCACGCCATTGGTCACCTGTTTGGCAATCGTCATAATGTCAGGCGTAACACCAAAGGCATCAGCGCCGGATTTTGCACCCAGGCGTCCGAACCCGCAGATGACTTCATCAAAAATCAGCAAAATGTTGTGCTGGGTGCAAATTTCCCGCAACCGGTTCAGGTACCCAACGGGCGGCGGAATGACCCCGGCAGAGCCCGGCATTGGTTCTACAATCACCGCGGCAATGTTTGAAGCATCATGAAGACCAATCAGTTCGAGAAGCTCCTCAGCAAGGTCTGCACCTTCTTCCGGTTGGCCCCTTGTAAAGACATTACTCTCCAACATGGTATGGCGGAGATGATCTACCGTTAAAGTTTCCCCGAATATGGCCCGGTTTGCCCCTATACCACCAACAGAGATGCCGCCAAAATTTACTCCGTGATAGCCCTTTACGCGACCAATCAGCTTTGATTTTGATGGCATGTTTTTCTTGCGCCAGTAGGCCCGCGCTATTTTGAGTGCAGTTTCTACCGCCTCGGAGCCTGAACACGTGAAGAACACACGGTTTAATTCTTCGGGCGAAAAATCGGTGATACGTTCCGCCAGTTGGAAAGACTTAGGGTGTCCAAACTGGAAGCTGGGGCTCATATCCAACGTTGAAAGCTGGGACGTTATCGCCTCATTTATTTTTGATACGTTGTGCCCAAGGCCACAGGTCCATAACCCGGACAATCCATCGAACACCTTTCGCCCATCAGCGTCTTTGTAATATCGACCGTCTGCCTCATGAATCATCCTGGGGTCTTTCTTGAACTGCCGGTTAGCCGTAAAAGGCATCCAGTGCGCATCTAACTGGGCTTGTGTCACTTCCATCATCTGTAATCTCTGTATGCAGGGTCTGAGGTTACCGCGGAACCCGACACCGCTCAATTATTAACGCAACTGAACCTGTAGCAATAGCCCCAGGTAAGAACTCCATGCAAATTGAGTCCGCTCATTGTGCTGGCATAGCTCTGGCATAGCTCTGACATAGCTCTGTAGTGGTCAACTAATCTCTGACATAGCTCTGGCATAACTCTAGTCTGCACAACGCGCGAACAAGTGGGTCTGCCAAGCAACAAAGAGGTTTATAGGCGCTTTGTCCCAATGTAACCCAACAATCTTTCAGTTTGCAGCGCGCAGCGTTATGCTCTGGGCTTGAGATATAAGCAGCTAAAAAAGGACGACCCATGACAATTATCATTTCCGGATACTTTGAATTTGAACATCCGGAACAAATACCAGACATTTTGAAGGGTGCACGGGCGCATATCGAAGGCGCACTTGCAGAAGATGGATGTATAGCCTACTCCTGGACGGAAGATCACCTGACACCCGGAAGAGTATGGGTTTACGAGGAATGGACTTCAGAGGATACGCTTGATGCGCATTTAAATACTCACTGGTATCGTGATATGGGTGCGTACCTCGGCACTTTCGATCGCAAACCGATGACCAATGTCATCAAAAAATACCGGGTCGATCTGGAAGAGCCAGTGTATGACGACACCGGTGTCGCACGAGGGCACTTCTTCACCGCTTGACGAATCAGTAGCTAACGCCCATACCTGCCCTTACGTCGTTGTTAACTCCGTAGGGGGCGATGGGATAGCGCAGCCCATTGCTCGATAGCGCATGCAGACCCGCGATGGTCTTCGGCAGGAAAGATGGAGGGATTGCGATAAGTAATTCATCATCCTGCACCCCTCCGTAACGTCGTTCCGCAAAACAGGGAATAGAAAGACTGGGCTCTTTCGTTTGAAGCGCCCTGCCCCAGGAATCCGCACAGGCTGACTCCCCTACGCAGCTAAACTCGAGCTTCTTATAACCTGTCCACTGTAGTCCATTGATAAACAGAATCATCTGGGCAGGTGTTGCGTAAATGAGACAGATATCCGGCGGGTCAAGACGACCAGATGCTAACGGACTCACTGCCATGGCTTCATGCTGACCATACTCCAATACGTCCATAGCCGCCTGATGACGAGCTGCTTCTTCCTGATCTGCATACCATACGCCGGCCATTCGATCCCCGGAAAGCCATTCATCACTACGTGGGTGTAAACCAATCACGGTGCCACACTGCGCACCGACCAGGTCTTCCATGGTAATGCCCACTGTCCAGCCATTCCTGGCAGCCTGGCCGACAATCTGGTCTGTCGTATGGATGTCTTTCGGTCGCCGGATTCTGGGCACCTGCTCCATCTCTTCCCGGGTTTTGAACATCTTCATACCAATGGGTGTCGTTCGGAGTCTCAGCAGCTTGTTAAGTTCATCTACGCATGTTGCACCATCGAACTGCTGGTCAGAAGTGATCAAGGAATCTGACATCTGTTGTCGCCTCACATTATTCAAGATAACGTAAAGTACCACGAAGACAATCTTCCTGGAGATAAAGATTACAGTGTTTTAGATGAGCGTATTGGGCGAGTTTGCAGGGGCAATACTACTGTTCTGGCCTACTTTTTGTGTTGCTGTTGAGCTGAAACAGAACATCAATATAAAAGGGATGCTGCCAGCCCGGGAAACCTCAACACTTTGTTCGTACGACCACGCTTCAAAGATGAAGTAGATCGAATTGATTCGTTGAAACATTGAATCATTGAATCATTGAATCATTGAATCATTGAATCATTGAAACTTATAAAAGGACGATTAGCCGTAGAAAACTAAAAACCCGGGATGAGATCCCGGTTAAGTAACGCGCGTACCCTATTTTATGCCGCCTGGAGGAATGGCTGCATTGTTTTGAAGGCTTTCGCCTCAACCTGCCGTATCCGCTCGAGGGATACACCATACTTTTCTGCCAGTACCTTCAAACTGGTTTTTTCTCCCTGCAACCAGCGAGCCTCAACAATATCCCGGGATCTTTCATCAAGGGATTTGAGCGCTTCTACCAAGCCACCCGCAATGATGGCTGCTTGCTCTTCTTCTGATACCACAAAAGAAGGGTCTTCAGCTTCACCATGAGACAAATAACCTGACGGGCTATAGTTGAATTCACCATCGTCATTAGCGGTGACCGGCTCAAAACTCTCATCGAAGTTAGCGAGCCTCGAT
>DTZW01000061.1:6394-7282 GCA_012961165.1 Gammaproteobacteria bacterium
AAGGTCGCTCGCAACCTGGTTCACTTCATCCGAGTTAAACCATCCCAGTCTTTCCTTTGCCTTGCGCAGGTTAAAAAAGAGCTTTCGCTGGGCCTTGGTTGTTGCGACCTTCACGATCTTCCAGTTTTTAAGGACATACTCGTGAATTTCCGCTTTGATCCAGTGCACCGCGAAGGACACGAGTCGTACGCCATGGCTAAGATCGAATTTTTTGACAGATTTCATCAGGCCAACATTACCCTGCTGAATCAGGTCTTCCAGCGGCAAACCATAGCCACTGTATCCCCGCGCAATGTATGCCACATACCGCAGGTGAGACATGACCAACTCGCGAGCCGCATCAAGATCCTCTTCCACCTGAAAGCGCTGGAAGAGTTCAGTTTCTTCCTCTGCCGTAAGCACAGAAATCTGCTGAATTGAATCCAGATAGCCCTGCAAAGTTCCGGTACTTAATACTGGAAACCGAGATGTTTGACCCAATGCTGTCATTTAATATTTCTCCATAAACTCTTCCGAGTCAGTAACTTAGAGGGCAATTACGCCTACTAGTTCCATACATGTGGGCAAATTCCTGCTTTTCAAGCCCTATATCGTCCCAGATCACTTTTACGTCTATCAAATAACATTTGTGAATAGTACAGCCCTCATGCATCACGTATAACTATGGACATTCGCCCTCCTAAACTTAAAGGGGACGCAGGGAGTTACCTAAAGGAATGAGCGGCAGGCAATATAATTCCCTCCGATCCCTTTAACGTCATAGAATGCGGCAATGTCAGCTAACCAGCATCACGCCGAAACCTTCAATCCGAATGCTCTCAACATGGTTCAGGTAGCCACCTATGACCGGCTCATTCTGGCCCCTCTTGTGAGGGTCTGGGAGAACGT
>DTZW01000062.1 GCA_012961165.1 Gammaproteobacteria bacterium
GACGCGAAGCACTTCGCACCTGATGAATCATTCATTCTGTTCTGGAGTCCCCATCAAAAAGTATCGGGATTTCGCAATATGGATCTGTTGACCCCAAACCGCACAATAACCGCAGGCGATTCGGTTCTGCCGCTACCAGCGTCACTACGCGAGCTGGGTAACACGCAGCTGCGTCACGAAGAGACAGTAATGACGGTTGATGAGTACTTCGTGAAACAAAATGTGGCGGGTCTGCTTGTGATCAAAGATGGCAAAATTGTCTACGAGCGCTACGGGCTTGGTAACTCGAAGGATAGCCGCTGGGTATCTTTTTCTGTCGCGAAGTCGGTCGTGTCGATGCTGGTTGGTGCTGCGATTCAGGATGGATATATCAAAAGCCTCGATGAAAAAGTCACGGACTACCTGCCTCGACTAAAAGGTTCATCCTACGATCAGGCGACCTTGCGTAATATCATGCAAATGGCTTCAGGGGTCGCATGGAACGAGGACTATGCAGATCGCAATTCCGATGTCGCGACCGCATCGTATCAAACACTTGCTTTGTATGAACACTTGAGAGGTAAAGCACGCACCGCGGAGCCCGGTAAGGTATTTAACTACAGCACCGCAGAAACGAATCTCGTCGGCACGTTATTGCGCGCTGCAATTGGCAATAATTTGTCTACGTATTTATCAGAGAAGATATGGCAGCCGTTCGGGATGGAAGCAGACGCACACTGGCAACTCACCGAGCCAGGTGGTGGCGAGTTTGGTGGTTGCTGCATCAATGCAACCTTGCGTGATTATGGCCGACTTGGTTTGTTTGCACTAAACAATGGTCAACTGGCAAACGGAACCAGAGTTCTGCCAGAGAACTGGATGGCTGAATCAACAACGCCCTCCGAGGGGGCGGCCTATTATGGGTACTTATGGTGGCTGGCCGGGGATGGCAACTATCAGGCCTCGGGTATTTTCGGTCAGGGAATTTACGTGAACCCCAACGAAAATATCGTGATTGCGATACACAGTGCCCGCGAAACTGCTGGCGGCGGATTTGCATTGCAAGCGGCATTGTACACCGGTATTGTCAGTGCACTGCACGACTAGCAATGCAACAATAATTGGGGTCGGAGTAAGATTTACATTTTTATTACATGGCCTGGAGCGAAAGGCTAAAGGCTTCATAGTCGCAAGCTTACAGATCCTTGCTGTTGCCACCGTGATACTTGAACTTCATTAGTTCAGGGTTCGCTGTTCGATGCCAGGAAGGCCTGGAGTTCTATCTG
>DTZW01000063.1 GCA_012961165.1 Gammaproteobacteria bacterium
TTGACGACCACTGGGCTACCAGCGCATCTATTTTTTCATCCTGAGTCTCGTTTCCCCCTCGTTGGCGACAATTCGAAGCCGCCATGTTTTCAGGGAGCTTCATTTTCAGGGAGCCATATTTTCAGGGAGCTTGGCTTTTCAAATTTGTTGATCGCTTTCAGGGTGGAAAACCAGGCTTCCTGAACAACTTCATCGGCGATTTTCTGGCCAACCAGACTGCTGGCGAGGTACAAGATGGAAACCTGGTATTGTGAAATGGCGACACGAAATGCGGTGTCGTTTCCTTTGATCATGCCAGCAATTTATTCGTCTTCTGACTCAAACATGTGGCGTTTGCTAATACCCTTCGTCAATGAGCGGAAACGCGCTCATCACATTTGAGTTGCTGACGACATCAGCTTCGCTGACGAATGACGGGTCGAGCATCGCGAGTGAATTAACGCCACACAGCGCCATTGTCATCGATACTTCGCGTTTTAATAGCCTAATACAGCGCACCAGTGCAGGAACGCCACCGGCGGCAAGAGCCCATCCTTCGAGTCGGCCTATGCCCACGGCATCAGCCCCGAGTGCAAACGCCTTAACAATATCGGAACCTCGGTAGAATCCTCCGTCCACCACAACTTCGGCTTTTTTGCCCACGGCGTTCACAATAGCGGGTAGTGCAGCGATGCTGCCAATTGACTGATCAAGCTGCCGGCCACCGTGATTGGACACATAGATAACATCCACACCATGATCGAGTGCCTTGATCGCGTCGTCTGCCCTGCTGATACCTTTGAGAACGAGTGGGATATCAAATTTCTTCTTTATTCTTTCTACAGTGGCCCAGCTAAGACTGGCCTGAAAGCCCATGTCACCGGCGGCAGCAGCTTGAGAAGTGGGCACAACGCGTTTCGCGATGTCCCTTTCCCTGCGACTGACTACCGCGGTATCCACCGTCAGGCAAAATCCCGCGTAGCCACTGGCAACGACCCTTTCAGCAATGGCATCGACCCAGGCTTCATCCCCTCGTATATATAGCTGGTATACCTTTGCTGCATTCGATGAAGCCGCGATTTCTTCGATGCCTGGTGCCGAGACTGAACTGGCCATAGTCATGACACCGGTTTCAGCAGCGGCTATGGCAGCGCTCGAGGCGCCACCTGGATCGATCACCTCGAGTGAGCCAATAGGTGCAAGAATCAGTGGCAGGCTAAGTTTCTGGCCGAGGAATGTTCCGCTGGTATCGACGTTTGAAACATCGTTGAGAACCCGCGGAAGCAGACCGAGTTTGTCGATTGCGTGTCGATTTCTTCGCAGGGTAGTTTCGGTCTCTGCACCACCAACCAGGTAATCCCAGAGGGTAATGTCAAGATTCAGCCTGGCAGCCTTGACGATTTCGTGAATGGTTTTCAGGTCTTTCGGGTCCATAGTTGCATACCAATTGGTACTGATTGTGATGGTACCACAGACAGTTTGACTGACCTGGAGCAGTGAGGCTTCTGATAGATGGGGTCGGAAAGGCAAATAGTCTTGACTGGGACCAGTGATCCATTAGGCTACGCGGCTTTCAATCACCGGTGAGAGAGACCAGATGTCAGTATTTAGTGAACAAGATAGCAACACAGTAAAGATCATAGGAGTAGCGGGCGCAGGCTTTTTCAGCTTGACCGTCGTTCTGGTCATCCTGGCGATATACATTACCGCCTAGTTTATTCCGGTGCTGCTTCATTCATTGCAGCTGGCATTGCAGCTGGCATTGCAGCTGGCATTGCAGCTGGCTGTAACCGGTAAATAGTTCGACCCTTTAAGAACCTTGCCGTGATTTTCGGATCGGTGATCGTTGTCGCGACCGCGTTGTATATGGCATTGCCCAGCATTACCCGAACTCTTCTGTCGGAATGCAGATAGATTGCCCATTTTCGGGTTGCCGCTGCGTCAACATAGAGTTCACCGTCAAGTACCGTGCAGCGGAGGATGACCGAGTAGGGCTTTTCCGGATTAACTTCAAGCTTGAGTAGTTTGTAGCGCTCAGCGAAGGCAAAATTCGTCGTGGTGGCTTCAATACCTTTGAGTTGCTTACCTGCCAGGGTAAGCATGGGCGTCTGGCATGCGCAAAGCAGCGAGAGCGTAAGGATCATGGAAACAGCTTTCATGGCGAGTATTAATACACTCAATTGAAGCTTACTGATAGTATCGATTGCCATGCGATATTTGATAACGATTCTTGTTTTAGTGCCGATTCTGGCGATTGCGGAGACCACCGGTTTCGGGCTTTTGCGCTCGGAAGTCATTTCAACGCCGCAGGGCCAGGTGACCGAGACTGAATGGCAGCACGTGGATGCCAGTGGCCAGGCGATCGGGCTTCATCGTTATCAGTCGGCCGGCGCAGTAACGATAGCGACGCTGTTGTATCTGCCTGGTACGAACATGAACGGTGTTCTCAAAACCGCCGATAGTGACCACAATCTTTGGCTGTATCTGGCCGAAAGGGGTGTTGAGGTTTATGCGATGGATTACAGGACCCGCTATATTCCCCATGATTTCAGTGGTGACCTGGCGCTGATGCGGGACTGGTCAATGGACCTGTTCGTTGAAGATGCCGTCATGGCAGCGACCAAGGTCCAGGAGGATCAGCCCCTTGTGCCCATGTATATTGCCGGATTTAGTCGAGGGGCTGCGTTCGCTTACGGGTTAGCAGGCCAGGTGGAGGCCGCGGGATTGGTTGCTCTGGACGGTAGTTTTAAAAAGCAGCCCTACGAATCCTATGACATCGGCGCTGCCTTGCAGCGTTATGACGAAGAAGCACGCTACGCATCTGAGCTGTCTCGTCGCGGCTATGACGCCCGTACAGAAATGATGCGGCGGGTTGTATCCGATCCTGGCAGTTCGGCGACGAATGACCGTTACCAGACATCCGGTGATCAACTGGCAGACATCCTGTATCAGGCCTGGGGCCCGGCTGTGCTGGCCAATACGAGATCCAATATTACCCCAATTGATATCCTGGCAAGTGAAATGCTTGGCTACGATTGGTTCTATCCAACAATCCAGGGTATTGAAGGTCGGTCTATTGCCAGCCAGCAGGATGACCCGAATACCTACATTGACGATCATTTCGGTGAGATGACCATTCCTGTGTTGTATTTTGGTTCAGGTGGGTTTGGTGCTGAGTCGCTGTTATCCGGGATACATTCCGCTGCACGTTCCGGTTCAGATGACGTAACGATCAAAGTTCTTGAAAACTACGGACATTTGGATGTGCTGTTTGCAACTGATGCCCCGGCTGAAGTCTATGGGGTGATCTACGAATGGGTCTTGGGTCACCAGACCCTTGAGCCTGTTTCGGAATAGCCAGTGAAACTGGATCACATCATGTTTGCAGTGAGCGATCTTGATGCGGGGATTGAGCAGCTAAAGAAACTCACCGGAGTATCTGCCGAGTTCGGTGGAAGTCATGCCGGTGCGGGAACCAGGAATGCGTTGCTGTCATTCGGCAATGAGCAGTATCTGGAAATCATTGCCCCGGACCCAATGCAGGATATTGCAGGGACTATGGGCGCGGAACTGTCATCCCTGCAGGGTGCCTATATCAGGACCTGGGCAGTGGCGACTGAAGACTATACGCCAGTGACTTCGGTGCTGGAGCGGTTCGGTTATGGACATCACATTATTGAAATGTCACGCACCAGGCCTGATGGCGTCCAACTAGCGTGGCAGATTCTGTTTGTCACGCATCAACCGCATGGGCTCGCCATGCCTTTCTTCATTAACTGGTTGGGTAGTAAGCACCCGGCGCGGGTTGCACCGGGTGGGTGTGAGCTTGAATGGTTCTCAGTTCAGTGCCCTGGTGCAGATGCCTTCCAGAGGTTTTGCGGCGCTATCGATATCAACGTTAGGGTCGTCAAAGGGGACCTTAAACTGTCAGCACAACTTCAGGCGCCCCTGGGCACGGTAGCGTTGGCCTGATTAGTTAGCGAGGCAATGCCCTCAACGATCTGACTCCACGCTCCCTTCGGCATGTCATGGCCCATACCTTCGATGATCATGAGCTCTGCACCCGGTACGTTCTGATGAGTGTCATGTGCTCCGGTGACGGGTACTAATGGATCGATGTCCCCGTGAATGACCAGGCAAGGTAGCTTCAACTGATTAAGACCTGGTCTTCTATCGCCATGAGCCATCACGGCTGCCATTTGGCGGGCTACGCCATCAGGATTGTAGGCTCGATTGTAGGATTCCAGGGCTTTGTTACGGATACGTTCTTCGTCTCGCTCGAAGCCGGTACTGCCGATAATCTTTGCTACTTCTACTGCACGATTCATCGCATGTTTCGGGTCGTCTACACGTTTAGAAGTCAGTGCTTCGATAGCTTTGGGGTGCGCGGGTGGCAAGTCAGGATTACCGGTAGAAGACATAATGGAAGTCATGCTCAATATACGGTCACCATGATTGATTGCCATAGCCTGAACGATCATGCCTCCGAGGGACACGCCACAAATGTGAGCCTGTTCAATACCCAACTCGTCTAGCAGAGAAATTCCGTCCATCGCCATGTCATCCAGAGTGTACGGGACCTTAACTGATCCGTTAGTCATGAGTTCCACCGCGAGTTCTTTGAAATCAGGAACACCATGATCATCAAAGTAGGTGGTCAGGCCCACATCGCGATTATCATAGCGTATGACGAAGTGACCAGCGTCGGCGAGTTGCTGGCAGAAGTTTTCATCCCAGGCAATCATCTGGCCGCCCAGGCCCATGACCAGCAACAATGGTTTAGCGTCTGGTTCACCGAAAGTCTCAAATTCTATTGCAAGGCTATTGGCGTTTATTTTAGGCATTGGAGCTGATCCTTTAAGTGGCGTATGCAGAGCCACCATCGCAGGCGATGGTTTCTCCGACGACGTAAGCGCCTGCACGAGAGCTAAGAAAAATGGCGAGTCCCGCGATGTCTTCAGGTGTACCTACGCGCCCCCTCGGGTTGCCTTTGGCGACAGCGCTCCAATCGATATCTGTGTCGCCACCGCCGCCAACGCCAGTGCTCAGCATCCAGGTGGGAAAGGGGCCCGGTGCGATAGCGTTGCAGATGATGTTTTCTTTGGTCAGGTGCAATGCAAGGCCTCGAGTCAGGTGATGCACAGCTGCTTTCGATGAGCCATAGGAGAAGGTTTCAAAGACCGGGTTCTTAAGCCCATCGATTGAACCGACATTGATTACCCTGGCGGGGTCTTCAGCTGAGCCCGCTGCCCTAAGCTGCGGTAGCAGCTTCTGGGTCAGGAAAAATACGCCTTTCACATTGGTATCGAAGACTTTGTCCCAACCCATTTCCGGGAACTCATCGATCGGTGCTCCCCAGGACACGCCGGCGTTGTTGACCAGGATATCCAGCTTGTCCTCGTGTGAAGCGATTTCGCTCGCCAGCTGCGCGCAGCCTTCGACGTTTGAAAGGTTGGCCGGGATTGAAATACATTCGCCGTCGTACTCCTTTGACAATCGCGCAGCGGTTGCGTCACACACTTGCGCCTTGCGGGAGCTGATGTAAACCTTTGCCCCATTGGCAAGGAAGCCCGCGGCGATCATTTCGCCAATGCCCCTTGATCCACCAGTAACAAGGGCGACTTTCCCTTCAATAGAAAAAAGATCTTTCATGGAATTTTCCCGATTTAAAAGAGGGCATTTAGCACGTCGGGATTACCGATGTCCAGAGTGATTAGTGGGTTCTATTTGTTGTTATTGATTACAGGTCAAGGATATTGGTAGGTTTCCCGTCCAGGCTGATCTGGTTTGGCTCTACTCGTTGTTGTTGATTATAGGTCAAGGATATTGGTAGGTTTCCCGTCCAGGCTGATCTGGTTGCGATCAGCCCAGTACTGCGAAACTCCTTCATCACCCTGTTTGGTGGCCCATTTCGCGAGGGTGTCACGTTCTCCGCTCAGGTCGAACAGGGGAACCGCAAAGCCACATGACGTCTGAGCCATGTCTATTTTGAGCTCAAAGAATTGACGGCTGCCTGGCTGGTGATTGAACATATCGGCGTACTGTTCAAACTTCTTTGTTTCACGGGGATAAATGATTTTGGCGCTGCCGTACAGGCGAAGAATAAGAGGCTGCTTTTCAAAAGAGCAAAACATGACGGTCATTCGATTGTTTTCGATAACATGAGCAGCAGTTTCGTTGCCGCTGCCGGTGAGGTTTAGCCAAACGAGTTCGTTGGGGTTGATGACCCGTAAGGAATCCATCCCCTTGGGGGAGACGTTAATCTTGCCCTCAGCACCCGCCGTGCCGACGAAAAAAAGGTATTGTCTCCCTATAAACTCGATTTGGCCCGACGTTAGAGACTCGAATTGCTCTGCCATAAATTGCTTCCCGTTGATTTTCCTAGTGTAAACCATGTGTGTAAACCATGTGTGTAAACCATGTGTTGCCACAGGTGGGTAGAGCGTGATTTGATGCTCGTTTATTTTCTTGCACATTGGTAGTTAATGACGCACAGGCTTAGCATGCCAACGATGCTGGCCTATGGGTTTGGCCAGGTGGCAGAATCGATCAAGAACCAGGGTTTCAACGTATTCCTGCTGTTCTACTACAATCAGGTGCTTCAGGTATCAGCAACCGGCAGCGCGATTGCACTGGCCATCGCGCTTATTTTTGATGCTGTGACTGATCCCGTGGCAGGAAGCCTGTCCGACAAACTGCATAGTCGATGGGGGCGGCGGCATCCGTTCATCCTTTTTTCTGCGGTACCTCTGGCAATTTCATTTTATCTGCTCTTCAATCCGCCGGTTGGTCTGGCTGAACTCACCTACGTTATTTGGCTGGCAGTATTTGCCATCCTCGTGCGCGGTTCTCTGACGTTCTATCACGTCCCGCATCTTGCGCTGGGTGCGGAAATGGCGCGGGACTATGACCAGCGATCTACGATGTATGCGTTAAGTACTTTCTTTGGGTTTCTGGGGGCTGTGGTATTCATACCGATATCCTATCGAGTGTTTTTCCCAACCACTGAAGCGTTTAACCCCGGCTTACTGAACCAGGGCGCATATTCGTCCTGGGCGATCTTTGCCGGTGCAACGATGATATTTGCTGTTCTTGTCTGTGTTATCGGGACGCGTCACGAGATACCAAGATTACGACGAGCTCAAAACATTTCTGTTGATCGTTTTTCCATGTTTCGAATGCTGGGTGAGGTGAAAGAGGTTTTCAAAAACCATTCCTTCTTTGTGCTCTTTTTCGGCATGGTGCTGAGTGTTTTCATACTGTCCGTCGAGGCAGTGTTCAATCCTTTTATGGGG
>DTZW01000064.1 GCA_012961165.1 Gammaproteobacteria bacterium
CACCCTCAGATGGATGCGCTACTGGTGGGCTGTACTGATTTACCAACTTTAGTGCCACAAAAAAAATACGCTGTACCTTTTCTGGATCCTATTGATATATTGGTTGATCTTTGTGGGTCAATTCACAATCCATAGCAGGGGCTCATACCTGGGTTACATTCTCCTGAGTTTTTATTGCATTCGCGTGCGTTTGTTTGTTGAGGTTAGTTGTCGCATATGTAGATGGGTGAAGCAGTAAGGTTTATATGTGATCTGACAATTCATTTCCTGAGGACCATCGTGCAGTAAGGCACTAATGATCTCGTCCAACAATACATCACCGATCAGGCGGCTCCATCTTTTAAGTTGAAACCATTAGCGCTTTTGCTCGTCGGGTACCTTGGTCGGCAAGATCTCCCAGTGATATCGCTCAAACGCCTGCACAAACGTATGTCGTGATCGTGGTGGCGAGTAGAACCCGCTGATCAGTGGCGACTTCTGTTTGTCTTTTCCACTTGGCAGCGTCAGAGCGTTTATGGAATGTCGCCGAAACTCGTGGCTGATCCTTGATTCGGACTTGAACTCAAAAATGTTCATATCCATCACGCGTCACGCGTTTTTGAATACTGGTTATCGCAGTTCCCTCTCGCAGTGAGCACGCCTTGAATAACCAGGGCCTGCGGGAATCTGCTGTGCCATATTTGTGCCACGAGGCATTGTCCGCATGGCGCAACAAGCACAACTAACTGAAAAGATGGTGGCTATGGGTGGACTTGAACCACCGACCCCGGCATTATGAATGCCGTGCTCTAACCAGCTGAGCTACATAGCCACGGTGGGTGCGCGAATTTAACGCGAAACCCTCAATAGGACAAGAAAAAACCGGTCAATCGCGAGTGATAAGAGGCGTTTCCCGTGGAAATCCGGGGCAAAGCCAGTAGCATGATCTTAGCCGAATAACCTTCAAGAATAGACCTAATGTGTTGTACTATGAAGTGTGGGCAAATATCCTGAATCTCAGGAATCAGCCTAAATCAAGGCCCATCAAAGGAGGAAAAGGAATGAGTAGATTCGATAACGACATCTGGAAACTGCAAAAACGCGTTACGAATGGCGGCATTAACCGGCGTGAATTTATCAAAGCCGCTACCGCTATGGGGTTTGCTGCCGCTGCACCGGCACTTTATAGCCAAGCTGCGCACGCTACGCCGAAAAAGGGTGGAACCTACCGAGTTGGATTTGGCGGCGCCAACACAGGTGACATGCTGGATCCGGCCGATAACGG
>DTZW01000065.1 GCA_012961165.1 Gammaproteobacteria bacterium
TATCACGGCACACAGGGCGGCTCACAGGGCGTTAACCCCTGGTCAAAGAAAAACCCCTATGATGCGTCAATTCACATACCCGGCATCATTTCGTATCCAGCGAAGATTGCACCGGGTACACGCAATAATACGCTCTTGTCGATGGTCGATTTTTTTCCCACTCTGTGCGGCCTGGCAGGAGTGCCGGTGCCCCAGACGGTAGAAGGTACAAATCTAGCCTCCAGCATCGTCATTGGAGAGCAGCCACGGGCGGCGGCACCTGATAGCGTTTTCCTGATGAATTTTTCAAAGTACTTCGACTGGTTTCAAAACGGTGCGGAATGGCGAGGGGTGCGCACCCGGTCGCATATGTACTGCAAGCGATTGTCAGGAGAGGAAGAATTGTATGACCTGCGCGCTGATCCATTGCAGAGCAATAACACGACGTTAACTGACCACGACCAGCTTGAAAAAATGCGGCTGCTGCTGGAAATGCATCAGCGTACCAGGGCGGATGAGCTGGTACCCTGCACTGACTGGCAAGGCTGGCTAGATGAGCAAAGGCGGGTTGTTAGAAACGCAAAAGGCGAGCTCAGCCATCCCGAAACACCTCCCGACTGGTCGCTGCTATAATGGCGCCAACGGTCTGTTTTCTAATGGCAGAGAAATAACAAGTAAGACTTATTGGAGCAAACCTGGAAAAAATTGAGGAATGATGACGGCAGAATCAACTTATCCCCTGGTATTAGCACCCGAAACGATACAAACCTTTCGGGACAAAGGTTACGTACTGACAGAGAACGTGTTTGAGACTTTAGAACTGGCACGTCATGCCACCGGGGTCGACAGAGAGGTGGCAAACAGGACCTCAACGGATAAGCGCAATATCCATGAGAAATCTGTTTACGAGCAATCTTTTGTACAGTGCATGCGTCTCTGGGAGACCTCCTCTGACGTTCGTCCTCTGACCTTTCATGCGGGGCTTGCAGGGATTGCGGCTCAATTGTTGGGCGTTTCTTCCGTTCGGCTTTGGCAGGATCAAGCGCTCTATAAGGAGCCAGGCGGCCGTGAAACCGATGCCCATCAAGACCAGACTTTCTGGCCAATCGGCGAGGTACCGCTTGTCAGTGCCTGGGTACCCTTTGATGCCATTCAAAAATCAAATGGTGCGATGTCCTACGTGCCTGGTTCCCATAAGGCTGGGCCGTTGCGTCCTGTTGATATTACCCATTCAACAGAGCCGTATAATATACTCGCTGATCCTGCGTTGAACGGACTATCGCCCGAATGGGTCAGTGTTGACCCAGGTTCGGTTGTCTGGCATTCAGGATTCACTGTGCATCAGGCAGCTGCTAACGAGTCAGATGGGGCTCGCCGAGTTTTTACCGTAGTTTACTTCGCTGATGGTTTCAGACGGACGAAGAACTGGCCCGTATTCCCGCTTGACCGGGCACGGGTTAGTGTTGGTGAATTGATGCGGGGGGAAGGATTACCGGTGGTTTGGCCGGTGCCTGATCAGTTGCCGGAGCCGCCTGGGCTGCTGGGGCAAAGTACTGGTCCGCAGCATGTGGCAGGCCAGTGAGGCGAGCAGGTAGCTTGAGGCCCAGCGAGCCTCTACAACTACCTGTCTAAATGCTTTTCAAGTATTGTCATGGAAGTAAAAAAGCGACAATAAAAAGTATTTCGCCTATCTATATGCCAGCGTTAAAGCAGCGCCAACCAGGCCGGAGGTGCCAATCGCCAGGCTTAGGCTGGTCGATGGATGCCGCAAATCTTGTGGCCGTCCGGGTCCAGGAAATAGCACAGGTGCATCAGGCCCATCGTGCCCTCCCGAGGGCCTGGCGGATCTTCCACGCTGATGCCTCCATTAGCGACAGCAGTGTCGTGAAACTCTTTCACCTGCTCTGGTGAATCGCAGACAAAGCCAATGGTAGAGCCATTGGCAATACTTACAGGTTCGCCATTGATCGGTTCACTGATACTGAAGGTAGAGCCATCATGAATATAGAAAAGGCGAGTCTGCCCGGTTTCATTTACATGCTCCATCGGGTCTCCTGCTCCTAGCACTCCAAGAACAGAATTATAGAAATTTTTTGTTTTCTCGATATCGTTTGAGCCGATCATGACGTGATTTAGCATTTCATCTTTTCCTTATGGGTTATGAAGTCAATTGTTGTCGTAGCCTATCTGTTTCTACTGGTCATAGGCAACTGCATGCCGGACTAGTCATCAAAGGTCCTGACTCACTGAAGGGTATTTTGGAAATGGATAGCAAGACAACAGAATCTTTCCTCACTGGGTTGGGTATTATTGCATCTGATTGACGTACAAATAAGTTTTCTTTGAGGGATACATCCGTTTTCTTTAAATGTTTACGGATTCAGTAATTTTAATTTTCGCGACCCTACTCTTCTGATACTCGCAAATCTTCTTGATGGTCTCCGGGTCTTGAATGCAGGCAATAGGTTTCATCATGTTGGCGCTCGCAGAACTAGCTGAGTTGAAGTCATCGCCTACATCCGTTAGCTTACAGCTTACAAATAACTATAGGAAATTCCATAATGACCGCTGCTACTCATCCATTGGCACCGCATGGGCTACCATCTTTCATCGGCGGAGCGGATGGCAGTGACCCCCTGTTTACGGCTGTTGTTTTTATCTTGATTGCAGGTCTGATGGGAGTAGCGGTGCTGTACTTCAAGCTGCACTCGATACCAGAGCACTTAGCACAGAAGCAAAATAACGGGCAAACGCAGCTGATTATGGTGTTGGCGGTGTTGGCTTTGTTCACCCACAACAATTTGTTCTGGGTCGCCGCCCTTGTGTTGGCGCTGGTGAAATTCCCGGATTTTACTTCCCCCCTAAATTCCATTGCACATTCACTGCGCATCATGACTGAGACTGAGCCAGAACCAGAGCCTGAGCCAGAGCCTGAGCCTGAGCCAGAGATCAGTGCGCCTATAACTAACGAGCAGGAGCAATAGACTATGCTGGAATTACTGATCTGTTCGCTTGTCACGGTGCTGCCTGATTACTTGTTTCGTCACTACAAACAGGGCAAGCAGTGGGGCAAAGACATTAACTTTTTCTCGGTCTGGTATGAGCTGCGATGGGGTATCTCGGCCTGCATTTTGCTTACCGTATCGCTGATTACGCTCATTTTTTACTACCATCCCTCTACCACCAATGCGGGACCCTATTTTCGTACCGTCACCATTTTGTCCGAGGGCGGTGGTCGCGTTGAGGAAATTTATATCGAAAACAATCAGCAAGTACAGGCTGGAGACCCCCTGTTCAGCTTGCTCGACAGCTCACAGCTGTCCGCGGTTAATGCTGCGCGCAGCCAGGTCGCGCAGGTGGAGTCTGCCTTTGTGCAGGTGGAAAGCCAACTTGAGGCCGCGCGTGGCGGGTTGAGACAGGCGCAGGGAGCGCTGGATCAGGCAAAGAATGAGCTTAAGAAAAAGAGCGAACTTGCATCTCGCGGATCCCAATTAGTGAGTAAGATTGAACTCGAGCGACTGGAAAACACGGTAAATTCACGAAAGGGTGGCGTTGACACAGCGAAGGCCAATATCGACTCAGTTATCGCGCAGAGAGAGTCCGTGTTACCCAGTCAGCTTGAAAGCGCCAAACGCGGACTTGAGCAGACCGAGGTTGAATTGGGTAAAACCACCGTTTATGCCGGCGTCGATGGCACGGTGTCGCAGTTTTTCTTGCAGCGTGGTGATTATGTGAACCCAATTTTGCGCCCGGCGGGTATTTTGATTCCCAATGAAGGGCCAGAATCCGGCCGACATCAGATAGCTGCCGGTTTCAGTCAGCTGGCCACCCAGGTCATCCGCGTGGGAAGTCTGGCTGAAGTGGTCTGTTTATCCAGACCCTTTGAAGTCATACCCATGGTGGTGATTCGAATACAACCCGTGGTGGCTGCAGGGCAAATGCGCCCTTCGGATAACCTGCTGGACGCGCAGGATCGGGCTCGGCCGGGTACGCTGACCGTTGTCATGGAGCCCCTCTACGAGGGAGGTATGGAGGGTGTCATGCCTGGTAGTAAATGCATCGCTAATGCCTACACCAACAATCATGATTTGTTGGCGTCGGGTGACATTGGTGTTTTAGATACCTTGTTTTACCACGCAGTGGATGCAGTAGGCATCGTCCACGCCATTGTTTTACGCATTCAAGCCCTGGTCATGCCTGTACAGATGCTGGTGTTCGCCGGACACTAAACCCGCTGGCGAGGTTATACCCGTTTAGTTTAGTCCAGGCCTGTTTGCTCGAATGTGTGCAAAAGACACTCCAGAAACAGGGGGCGTTGATTGCCAAAAGCAGGGAGCGCTTACCAGGTATAACCCAGCTTAAAGTTGTAGGTCTGGTCCCGCTTATCGACGGTACCCACCGCACCGCCGTCGTATTCTAACTTGATTTCAAAGGCGGTCTGCAGTCCGGCGATCAGCGGAAAACGCAGACCGATGACAGTATCTACTAGAACACCATTAATCTTATCAAAGTTAAAAACACCAATCTGCCGCGCATAGAGTTCTGTTTTCGGGATGATATCGCTGGTCATGCTGACTTCCCAGTTAGCGCCGACGAAGTCACTATCTTCGGCACCATCAAACTGCTCATCCACGTATACTGCGCCAACCTCCCCAAACAACGACAGTCGGGGGCCCTCAAAAAAAAGTCGACCGATATAAGGTCCCACGGTGGTCCGCAGATCCAAATCTGCAAATTCATCATGGTAGAAGACCAACTGCCCGCCGTAATAAGTATCTGTGTTCTGGTTCAAAAACCGGTCGTACTTTCCTCTCAGGCGCCACTGATTCTTGTCCTGTTGTCCGTTTGACTCATCGAGTTCGTACATCCCGCCAAGGATGTAGCGATCATCAAGGCTGCGCCAGGTGGACTCGAAATCTATATCAATCTCGTCGGTGTCAGTATTGCCCCGCTCCAGCGATAGCGCGGTGTTAACCTCACCAAACCATTTGTAACCCTCGCCAAGTAGCCAGGGCGCTGGATTTACAAAGGAGACATCGCCGGCCTTGAAGTAAACCGGCGTCTCACCCTCGCTGCGCACAGCGATACCATGCTCAGTCGAGACAATCAGCTTATCCTTATAAATGGTGCCGTCAGCCATCTTTAGCGTCACAGGTTTAACGGTTCTGACCTCAAGCACGTTTTCGGTCGCGATCTTGATTTTACCTGCAAACGGGGTCTTGAAGACAATGTGTCCACTTTCGGAAGTTACCACTTCACCAACCAGGCGAGAGCCATTTTTCATCGTCAGCTCGTCGGCCTGTACACCCACCGATGTGAATGCCACGGCCAACACTAGCGCGATACAATCCCTTCTCATCTGGTTTTCCCCTTGTAAGGCAAAAATGTGGTCGGCAATTATACGTGTAATTGGCATCGGCGTTTACCCCCTATTTACGAAAAACAGGCTTCGCATGTGCTCCACGCCTACGCCTTCTGAGCTTTGCTTACCCTGCATACACCTCGCTTAGACGCCGTGTACCATGCACGCTGATTTTCACCGATTAAAGCCAGTGTAGTAGTCCAGGTTTTAAAGCTCCCGCCCGGTCCTGGTTCCTTATCTTGTGACCATCTCGGTACGCGATCGAAGGCTTATCTAATGAGATATGGAACTTCAGAATTACGGCGATCGATACATTCTATAACGAGAGCTTGAGGCTATAACGAGCGATTGAGATCAGGGCCGCATGCTTTACTCAAGCGCTCGGCTTCGTATCCTTCGCCGGGAGGTGATGAATATCTCGCTGTGGAAATGGAATCGTTATTCCCTCGGCGTCCAGGCGACGTTTCACCTCACGTTGAGTATCCCAATAGACGGGCCAGTAGTCCTCGGTTTTAACCCACGGACGGACGATAAAAACAACCGCCGAATCGCCTAGTTCATTAAGCCTGATGTTGGGTTCAGGGTCTTGGAGCACTCGTTCGTCGTTATTAATAATATTAAAAAATACCTCCTCGGCATGCTCAATATCATCGGAGTAGCTGATTCTAAATTCCATGTCGATCCTGCGTAGCCTCTGATGGGTGACATTGCGAATCACATCACCCCAAATCTTGCTATTCGGAACTACTAACATCTGGTTGTCGAATGTCAGGATCATGGTCGACACCAACGTCATATCTTCGACCTGGCCGCGAATGGCCGCAGTCTCGATCGTATCACCCACATCAAACGGCCGATAAAAAAGAATCATAAGCCCGGATGCAAAGTTTGACAGCACGTCCTGCAATGCGAAGCCGACGATAAAGCCAGCGATACCTAGTCCAGCCAGAAGCGGACCAATTTCAACTCCAAGCTGCGCGATACCAAACAAGAAACCGATCACCAAAACGATCCGGCCTGCCATCTTGATCAGAAATTCTCTGAGCAAGTGGGAAACCGTCACAGATGAGCGCTGCATAGAATGACGAACAAGATGCTGGGACAGTTTTGCGAGTAGCCGGGCGCCGAAGAAGATCAGAACCAGAATCAGCAACTTGAATACCATGGACGGTGCACTGGACTTTAGCCAGACGAAAAGCGTATTGCTCCAGTCACCAACTAACCGCGTTAAAACCTCCGGATTTAGGATATCATCCGACAGTTCCCCGGTGAGACTAATCAGCGCTTGCTTGTGGACTGCAGAATCAAGGCCGAATCTATCTAGCAGACGAATCGTTGCGCGCAAACTCTCTGCAAAGGTCGAACGCAGATCTTTCAACTGCTGCAGATCGCGCTCACCGTCTCCGCCAGACTGCCCGCCCGACGTTTTTTCTTTTGTCTTAATTGAATCACGAGCAGCACGGATGAGTCCTTCAATCAACTGTGCGCGCGTCTGAAGCTCTTTGCCAAGGGCACTTCGTTCAGAAGAAATATCCAGACCGAAGCGTTCCCGCAACTGAAAATTATCCGCCAATTCGACAAAAAGCTCATCAGAACTCGGCACTTCAAGAGTAAGATCAATTCTTGCTGCCAGTCGCTGTTCGAGTGATGCGCTACTGCCGGTATGATCCACCAGTTCTCTGATGCGCTCCTTCTGGGCAAGAATTTGTTTTTTCAGCGAGCCTGCATCCCGCTTAAGTAAATCACCTACAATTTTTTCTTCCGCATCGGTCTTGACGCCAACTGCTTGAGCATCGGCAAATGCCTCTATCAATCCGGCAATAGCATCACGC
>DTZW01000066.1:0-1088 GCA_012961165.1 Gammaproteobacteria bacterium
GTATCGCTTGCCGGAACATAGGCTTCAGGCTGGTAATAATCATAATAAGAAACAAAATACTCAACCGAATTACTTGGAAAGAACTCCCGCATCTCTGCATAAAGCTGGGCAGCCAGAGTTTTGTTTGGAGCCAGTATCAACGCAGGTCTATTCAAATCTGCAATGACATGCGCGATTGTGAATGTTTTTCCCGAACCGGTAACCCCAAGTAAGGTCTGGAACGCCTCCCCTGCAACAAGGCCATCCTTTAGCTTGGCGATCGCCTCAGGTTGATCTCCAGCAGGCACAAACGTACTTTCAACGGCGAATGGACGAGTCATATTTCAGTGCGCTTCTTCACAGAACAATCCTGGGTAATGTCGGACTATTGGATATATGTACAAAAACGGTAGGCCCCTATTATCTTCCATTCGCCGCAAAGTCTCGAACCCAAGCTGCGGCTTTAGCTTGATTGAACTTATGATCTGCCTATCTATCTTCGCCATCCTAGGGCTTTACAGCGCCAGCACCTATAACCAAAATATCGACCAAATTCGCGTTGACCGCGCAGCAAAACGATTGGTCCACCATCTTGCCCTGGCTCGACTCGAGGCGGTCAGGCAAGGTCACCCGGTAACGCTGTGCCCCGGGGACACCTCTGAAGGATGCACGACTGGCAACGGATGGTCAGGGGGTTGGATCGCGTTTGGCGACCCTAATCAAAACTATATTCTGGATCCGGATGAGAGGCCTATCCTGGC
Organism: Gammaproteobacteria bacterium; assembly: GCA_012961165.1. Lineage (GTDB taxonomy): Bacteria > Pseudomonadota > Gammaproteobacteria > Pseudomonadales > Azotimanducaceae > UBA9659. Next base: position 741 of record DTZW01000066.1, read on the forward strand.
CGGCGTCGGAAGTTCCGGCCTCACCATTGGTTGGCGAACCCCCGACCGACTCTTATTTAAGCCCGACGGTAGTGCATGGCCGAATGGCCATTTTCGGATTTGTGGCCTGGCATCGAGCAACCGGCGCGCCGTGATTGTTCACCTTACTGGACGTGCCAGGTTGTCGGCACAGGCTCCAGGCAACAAGCCGGTTCAATGTACCTGAAACCCCAATAAACCGATTTGCGCGCTTGACCAAAACCACATCCGACAGTAGCATTGCCGACCCTGCGATCCCCGGTAGTTCAGTTGGTAGAACGGTGGACTGTTAATCCATATGTCGCAAGTTCGAGTCTTGCCCGGGGAGCC
>DTZW01000066.1:1133-1471 GCA_012961165.1 Gammaproteobacteria bacterium
CAAGTCTGCCGATCTCTCAAACACCAGGCATCGGCTTGATCAATAGCCCATGGCTTGCCATTACCCTGACTCCTTTTGATCGCACGTAGCGAATAAGTTGGGGCAATATGGTTGCGCCGCTTTCAACCTCTGGCCTAGCCGAGTACCAGCCAATAAGTACTAGAGCTCTAATCAACATAAATAAAGGTATATATGACAGATCTTCATCATTGATGGAGCGCGCTTTGCGGTAACCACTGATCATAGCCGTTTGCAAGTGCCCGATTGATGTTTCAAGATGATAGTTAAAAAGAGCTACTGCTATATCGTAATAATGCCATCCAAAACCTGAATCATCA
>DTZW01000066.1:1682-3950 GCA_012961165.1 Gammaproteobacteria bacterium
CCTCGAAAATCGAGGTGGAGTATCCCAAGAAACTGCCTGATTATGGAGCCTAGCCATAATCTCACCAAGAAGTGAAAAAGAGTCGTCAATAAATTTTGTGCTGGGATTACTCTCAATGAGATTGTTCATCGGAATCCCATCTACCCATTCAAGCAGTCCTACATAACGATGTTGTTTTCCAATAAAGGCAGATGCATATCGTTGGCCCTCTCGAGTGGGCCGTGGCACAGGAACATCTAATCCGGCATCTAAAAGAGCCACAGTCCATTGCTGTTCAGATACTAATCCCTTGAAATCATGATAGCCCGGCCTGTGCAAGCGAAGAACGAAAGATTGACTCTTCGAGCCAACAACCTTGAAGACAATGTTTTCCGTTTGACTTAGGAGCTTGATATTTCGAACTTTGATGTCCCAGTTTGACAAAGCACTGTGTGCGGCAGCGGATAACAAATCATTAAGCATCCAAATCTTCTAGCGTTTGTTCTAGAGCATCAAGAAACTCTTCTGCGTCATTTTTTGAAAACACAAGAGGAGGACGAACCTTGAGTACGTTGTCGTATGCCCCAGCGTTTCCTGTTAAAAACCCGCGTTCTTTAAGTGCATTAACGACACGTACCGCTGCTTGTTTATCTGGAGTTTTACTTTTCAAGTCAGTGACAAATTCTAATCCCCTAAAAAGACCGTGTCCTCGAACATCTCCAATCGTCTTATGCTTTTGTTGGATTTGAAGAAATCTTTCGTGTAGAAAATGACCAATAGTTGTTACGTTCTCCTGTAAATTATCTTTTTCAATGATGTCAAGCACAGCATTTCCAGCTGCGGCTTGAACTGGGCTTGACGCACAAGTATTGAAATAGCGAGTATGTCGGCGGAATGTTTCAGTAATTTCCGTTGATGCGGCAGTTGCTGCCAGTGGGATTCCACCTCCCAATGGTTTTCCCATGGTGACAATATCGGGAACAACGCCCATCATTTGATAGCCCCACCACATACCGGTCCGACATAGCCCGGCCTGGACCTCATCTGCCATGAATACTCCACCAGCTTGATGAACGATTTTAGCAGCCTCCGCCATGTACCCTTTTGGTATATTTGGCAGTCCTTCATTAGCCAGTATTGGACATACCAGCATACCGGCAAAGGGTGTGCCATCTTCTCGAAACGACTCGATCACAAGCTGAAGTTCTTTTAGATGATCATTCAACGGATCTTCGGCATCAGTTCGGTACGTTTCTGGGAATCGTATGGACCTCACGTCACCTTGATTGCTCTTTGCACCCGTTAGCTTGGAGACCTCGGCACTATTTCCATGGTAAGTAGCATCAGTGCATATAATGCCTCGACCCCCAGTTGCCAGCCTCGCCATTTGTAGAGCGATTTCATTGGCTTCTGTACCCGTACAGCTAAAGATTACACTTTCGATTGAATCATGATGGGTACTAATCAGTCGATCAGCATAGTCAAGTATCGATTGATGTAGGTACCGGCTATGAACATTCAAGGTTCTTAATTGACTTGAAACAGTTTTAACAAAATGGGGGTGACAGTGGCCTACGCACGGTACATTGTTAAAAAGGTCAACATAGCGGCGACCAGACTCATCGTAGATGAACACACCTTCGCCTCGTACGAGTTGAATGGGTTGTTCATAGAACAGAGTCGATCCTTTTCCAAACAAGCGGTTTCTACGCTCAAGAAGTGCTGTGTTTGTCATTAATTATCCTTGCGCCCTAAAAACGCTTTTAAGCGAAATCCTACAGCCGATGCAAATGCAGCGCCCAATACTAACTAACCACCCATCATTTTCCATGAAGCCATCCACGAATTGCATCCGCACCATTAAAGTAGCAGTGTTGCCAATATTGTACCGCTACACATTAGTGATTCCCGGTTTCCTGATATTCGTAACGTGACCTAAACGTGGCGCTGTGATATCTACCGATGCCCTCTCATCTTCCGCATTTGCATAGATGCGCTGTGTCAACGTGTAAAGTTATGCTTGAATACAGCGGGTTATTGAGGAGTGGCATCTAATGGCGCAGTGGACTGTTAATCCATATGTCCCAAGTTCGAGTCTCGCCCGGAGGGCCAATTTTCTCGCGTTTTTTCACTGTTGGGAGCCCTTTTCTGGGCTAGTGCCGGTATCGTGCAGTTCCCGAACAAACGTGAGATCGGTTGCGCCATGAGCGGGTTGTCCCCACGGCAAAGAATCCGCTGCATCAGCGCACTCATCGCTACCCTGGCGGTTGTGTCAATCGCCAGTTCCTT
>DTZW01000066.1:4013-7150 GCA_012961165.1 Gammaproteobacteria bacterium
CAGGGCTATAGCGAATCCATGATCGGCATTAATGCGGCAGTCCAGTTTGGCGGAATTATGGTGGTCGCACTGGCCGCACCGCGCATCATCCCGGCTATGGGATTTTTCAAAACCATTGCGCTAGGCCTGGTAGTAGTCGCGATAATGTTGATAGCTTTGCCGACGTTTCGCAGTTTCGAAACCTGGATGTTGATCCGGTTCCTCCTGGGTATGGGCAACTCGTTATTGTTTACGGCTGGTGACACGTGGATGAACCAGATTGTCAATGACCGAGTCCGCGGACGGTGGATGGGTATCTATGTAACGGTCGGCATGGCCGGTTGGGCTGTGGGTCCTTTGCTCGGTGCTTATCTAGACCCAGACACTTACTGGCCTTTCGGTTGTGGGTTGGTGGCGATCGTCGTTGCGGCTGTTTTGCTGGCGCCTACCCGGAGACTTGATGTCAAACTTGACGCCCCCAAACAGGGAGTCGTTGTGGGTTTAGCGGTAGTGTTTCTCGCGGCACCCACGGTCCTTCTTTCATCAGCCATGTTTGGTATTGTCGAAGGCGCGATGCAATCTTTCGCCCATCTGTACACCATGGATATCCTGGGTGCACAATTTCGTCAGACCGGTTATGCCGTTATCTGGGTCGGTGCGCTAGCTGCTGTTTTTTTTCAATACCCAATCGGCTGGCTCGCCGACAAAGTTAACCGTAGCTGGCTACTGATCGGCTGTGTTTTGACGCTGATGGTTTCCATCTTTTTGTTTCCGCTGCTTATCGAAGGTGGGCGCGATCCCTGGTGGGAAGCGCGGGCGCTGGCGCTGTGGGCCGTGGTCAGTGTCTGGGGTGGTTCGATGGGAGGCATCTTCACTGTTGGCATTACTCTGCTGGGTCAGCGTTTTCGTGGTGTAGAACTCGTTTCAGCTAACGCCGTATTCTCGGTCCTGTTTGGTGCCGGCGGTCTCCTTGGTCCGTTCTTGGCCGGCACCGCAATGAGCACAGCCGGCCCCGCTGGCTTTCCTTTGTCGCTGCTTGCAGCAGTCGCGCTCTACGCACTGTTTGCACTCTATCGGCAATTTACCGTCAGATAACAGCTGTTTTAACTATGGCTGCCTGCTTGGCCCGGGCAAAAACTGGAGACCAGCCGATCTCGTTTACAGCCTTGGTTGCGGATCCCGTGCTTAATTGAAACTGAGTAACAGTTTCTCTTTTCTTGATTACAGGCGTCTATTGGACTGACTTTTGGACCAAAGCCGTAAATCTGGAGGTTTTGCTGCAGTTTGGATCCTATAAAGACCTCTTCGTGTATAAGTCAATGTTCTGGCTACTCTTAAACTGACCTCGACTTCCAATGACCTCTTGATATGAGATGTTCGTCACATCGACATACGTTTTCCCTTTGCCGGTGCTCCCATCTATTCTGTGACCCTTGAGGAACAACTACCATGACACTGATTGGCGACACCAATGACTGAAACAGATCAAAGTCCCAAAAAAGGACCATTGAGCGGCCTTCGCGTGCTTGAATTGGGGCACTTTATCGCGGCACCATTTTGTACGCGTATTTTAGGGGATCTCGGCGCAGAAATAATTAAGGTCGAAAACCCCGGCAAAGGCGACCCCATTCGCAGTTGGGGAAAAATGGTCAACGGGAAAAGCCTTTGGTGGTCAGTTCATGGGCGCAACAAAAAGTCCGTTACGCTCAACATGAAAAATCAAAAAGGCCTGGATGTCGCAAAGCGATTGATCGCTAATTGTGATGCGGTGGTTGAAAACTTCCGGCCCGGACAACTGGATCGCTGGGGGCTGGGTGCCGATGTTATCGCCGGTATTAATCCCGACTGCGTCCTGGTTCACGTCTCGGGATACGGTCAAACCGGCCCGGATCGGGGTTATTGGCGAAGCCATTGGAGGACTACGCCATCTGACCGGGTTCCCCGAAGGCACAACACCGTTGCCTCCGGCGCGCACCGGGGTTAGCCTGGGCGATATGGTTGCAGGATTGTATGCGGCGATCGGTCTGCTGTCGGCAATTCATGCGGGTCGGCCCGATCGTGACGCAAAGGCGCCATCGGTTGATGTCGCGCTGACAGAGTCGGTCTTCTCCTTACTCGAAGGCGCCTTGCCTGAGTACGGAATGCTCGGAGATATTCGGCAACCGACAGGAGCAACCTTACCAACAAATGCCCCTTCAAATGCCTACCTGACAATGGATAAACGTTGGATCGTAATAGCCGCAAATTCGGATGCTTTGTTCCAACGCCTGATGGTGTTGATCGAAAGAGATGATCTCGCGAGCGATTCGCGGTTCAGCGATAACCCTGGGCGAGTCACACACGCGGAAGAACTAGACGCGGCTATTTCTGGCTGGGCGCAGAATCTAAAAGCAGGTTCCGCCGCCCGGATTCTGGCTCAAGCCGATATTCCCTCTACACTTATTTATACAATTGAAGACTGCGCCAATGATGCTCATTTTAAGGCGCGTGATATGATTTGTGCCGTAGCTGATCCAAATTTTGGACAAGTCTTGCACCCCGGAATTGTGCCCAAAATATCCGGAAGTGAACCCGGCGGTATTTCCTGGCCCGGCCCTGATGTAGGTGCCCATACGGACCATATTCTGGGCGATCTGCTGGGCATGTCCGCGAATGACATTCAGGCCCTGCGGGCGGAGCGGGTTATATGAAAGCGCAAGACCCCGTACAAATCGTGGAAGTTGCAGCCCGTGACGGTTTTCAAGCTGTAAAACCGTTCATACCAACGCATACAAAAATCGCGGTCGTCGAAGCCCTCATGGAAGCGAAATATCGCAGGCTCGAGGTCGGCGCTTTTGTCAGCCCAGCGACTTCCCGTGCGCGCTCTTGGGGATTCCCTACGATCCCTTTTTAGTCTCCGCCCATAAAGTCGCCCGGATGAACCAGCACGCCACCACGCTGGATCCGAACATTGGGAGGAGATTTCCCCAGGCCCGATCGTAACCCATGTTTTGTGAACTCCTCAGCAGGAAAGCTAACATGATACTGACTCAGATCCTGTCGAGACCCCTAGAACAATACTCTCATCACCCGCCATTTTGTCTATCTCAAACTCTTCGTAGCCCAGAGTCTGCAACACGGCACGGGTATGCTGTCCGTAGAGCGGCGCCGGCGCCTTG
>DTZW01000067.1:0-4272 GCA_012961165.1 Gammaproteobacteria bacterium
ATGATCGCAGCCGGTATGAGTGTGGGTACGTTGTTCACCCTTTTCGTACTACCGACTTTTTATCTGGTACTGGGCAAAGACCCGGTAAATGCGAGCAGTGAAGACGCGATGGCTGAGCAACCGCTGTTAAACTCGTGAAATGGTGAAGGAAACAATGACGATGGTTACTATTCTTAACGAAAACAATGTGACAGTGCTGCAGGGCGCCGCGGGTTCTGCGCTCTGGGTCAGCCAGGATGAGATGACGACTGCCACCGGATGGGCGCTCAAGACTGAGGGCTTTTGCAAGGATGAAGTCTGTGTGCCTGTTCCGGCGAGTAACTCAGAAGGGCTCATTGCTGATGGCAGGGTTAACCTGTCTGAAGTTTGGCAATTAATGGGCAAACCTGCTGCAGTCAGTAACGATGGTGATGTCTGGTCACTTGGTGAAGCCGCTAACGATCGAAATGAAGCGATGCTGAGTCTGCAAGCAGCAGATTTTTCATTGCCGGATTTTAATGGCAAGTTACATTCGCTGACCGACTTTCGGCGCAAGCGGGTGTTGCTCATTACCTGGGCCTCGTGGTGAGGATGTCGCCATGATCTGTCAGGTTGGCAGGCACTGTTTGAAGAAGTAAAAAACCAGGATTTTATGATTATTTCGGTGGCGATGGATGCAGAGATTGAAGCGGCGCAACCCTGGGTCGATGAAGCGTCTCCGACATTCGTTACCTTGATTGATAAAAATCATCAGCTCTCGTCGCTCTACAATATGGTTAACGTTCCCCAGGCTGTGTGGATCGATGAGGATGGAAAAATTGCTCGCCCGACAGAAAGCGGTGGATCCATTGATATCCTTCGTGAGTTCGATATGGAAATTATGGGTTTCAAGCCCGAAGCGATGGAAAGAGCCGCTGCGGCCAAGGCGACTTATATGGGCGCGGTGAAAGACTGGGCAATTAACGGCAAGACAAGCCCCTATGCCTTCGACCCCGATGCAGCTAGAGATCATGTCGAACCCATGACTGACGATATGGCGATGGCGCACACCAAATTTCAGCTCGGCCAATACTTGCTACAAAACGGGCGTGAAGATGAAGCCAATGAGCTGTTTTCGGAATGCCGCGACCTGCATCCGTACTCCTGGAATATCTTTCGCCAGACGAGTGAAAAGATGGACACAGGTATTGCCGCGGGTGAAGCTTTTTGGGGCAAGGTTATGTCCCTTGGCGACAAAGAGTATTACAAGACAGTCGATATGCCGGGAATGTCGTAGCGACATTCCCGGCATAGGCTTTCTAATTCACCTTTTGTTTAAAGATTCACTTTTTTTAAAGATAGTCTGGGTCTCGACCTTCCTGGAAAGGTGCTGACATATCCATAATGGGGCTGTCACCGGGTTTCAGGTTATCGTGGGCACGCTTCCATGTCGCGAATGATGCCAGAATGTGAACCGGATCCCCGTGGATCTCAGTGAACCCGCCACTCACCTCACGAGTATCAAAATAGGCCGCGTTGACATCATCGGCCCATAGTTCACAGGCGTTCACAAACCCCAGGTCCAGCATTCTCTGCCGGGCGGCGGCGAAGTCATTAACCATGCATCCAACATGGTGGAATCCTTCTTCACCTTTTTGATACATATCCCTGTAGATGGACGGCGTTTCATCATGCTGCGCAATAAACTGAATCTGGTTGCTGCCCAGATATCCGAAGCCATAAGAAACATCGGCCTCCTGGGGAGTATCACGAAACTGAAACTTGTCCGTCTTGTGATGCGGCACCATGACGAACGGACCTGCACCATAAAGGCGGTTCCATTTGTGGGCAGCTTCTTCGACATCGTTTACAAAATAGGCGTGCTGAAAGATCGGATATAGCATGTGCTTTACCTGTGGCAGAAAACTCGAACCTTGAGTGTTTCAAAAAATGTAGTCGACGTCAAAAATACCTACTTCGGTGTTAACGTCACGCGCAATGATTCCGGGCCGCGCACAGACAGACTCTTTTTATAGGTGGGTTCGGGACCTGACAGCTCGATATGTCTGGTTCTTCTCAGGATGCCCAGAAATATCACTTCCATATCAAGCCGTGACAGATGGTTACCCAGGCAAAGATGAGCTCCCCGGCCGAATGCGACATGGCGGTTCGGGTTGCGGGTGATATCAAACGTATCTGCATCGGGGAACTGATCCGGGTCCCTGTTCGCTGAGCCATACAACAAACCGAATTTTGTGCCCTTGGGATAGTGCTGCCCATTTAACACAAGTGCTTCGCTGGCGTAGCGATGGAAGAAAGGCAGGGGTGATTCAAAACGGAACATTTCCTGCACCGCCATCTGGATGTGCTCTGGTTCCTGGCGCAGCATACTCATTTGTTCCTGATGCGATATCAGTGCGTGCATGCCGCTGCCTAGAACGTCAATCGTCGACCCGTGACCCGCTGCGAGGATGAGCATACATGTTGAGATGAGTTCTGGTTCGCTCATCTCACCAGCATTCTGGGCTGCGACGAGTGAGCTGATCAGGTCCTCCTGCGGGTTTTTCTTTCGATCTGCGATCAGGTCGGACAGGTATAAGTAGAACTCGGTCGTGGCATTTTCCGCGAGCAGCTTGTGCGCCGGGGTTCGCCCAACATCAAAAAACTGCACGATATTCTCTGACCATATTCGAAGCTGAGGGCAGTCCTCAATGGGAACTCCGAGCAGGTGACCGATGATGTGACCGGGAACGTGAGAGGCGAGATCTGCAACAAAATCAAATTCTCTGTGTTGCAGCAATTGGTCGAGTAACTGGTCAACATATGTCTGGATCATACCGCGCTGTTGCTCTACTAAACGCCGCGATAACGCACGAAGGACGATGACTCGAAGGCGAAAATGTGTGGCGCCATCGCGTTCCAGCAGACTGAATTGTACAAACCGCTCATGATTGGGCATGTCGTGCCAACCTCTTGCTCGCTGTTGTGCATTCACATAGCCCGGATCCATAAATGCTTCGAGCGACCTGACCAGGATCGGGTTTCGGGCGGCGCCCTCTACATCGCTATAACGCGATAGCAGGTAAGCGTCAGCGCTATCGTAAAAATAAGGTTCATCCAGCTTGCGAAGGTTTGCGTAGAAGCTGTAGGGGTTTTTTGCAAAGGCTGTAGATTGTGGTTCGAACAATGAACTTGACCCGGTTTAAGTGTGTTGGTGCAGGCGCCGGCAACGATAAACACTGCTTGCCTATACTGTCACCATTATCATTACGACTGTCACCATTATCATCACGAGACAGGCTGGCCGCTGATGACTTGATTGCGTCTCCAGTCAGGGTAGCATTGGTAGTGATGAAAGGTTTATTCAAATGACAGAATTTCTGCAGTTTCTGGTTGCACACGGTTACGTGGTCATTTTCGCCTGGGTTGCACTTGACCAGGCAGGATTACCTTTGCCGACATTACCTCTGCTGCTGGCAGCGGGGGCGCTTGCCGGTACGGGGGAACTCAGTCTTTTGGGAATCTTCGTTGTCTGTACGCTGGCGGCGGTACCCATTGACCTGTTCTGGTTCTGGCTTGGGCGACTGCGTGGCGTTTTGGACGAAGGCAGGCTACGAAACCGAGATAGTTGGGCGTCAGGAGACCAGCCTTGAGTGAGACAAACATCAAGCCGTTCCGTTTGAGCAACATCCATGATTCTATTGGTCAATCGCTGGGTGTCAGTGATTGGGTCGACATAGACCAGATCCAGGTGAATGTCTTTGGCGAAGTGACTCGATGGGCCAAGCCTGGACACTGCGATCCTGAGTATGGAAAGACCACGCCCTATGGTGGAACGCTGATTCATGGCTTCCACATGATTGCGTTATGTTCGTATTTTTTTGAGAGTGCGGGTCTGCGCCCCATCGACGGCGCTTATTCCCTGAATTATGGCCTTGATAAAGTACGGGTTCTCAAGCCTGTGGTGATTGGGGACGGTGTTCGACTTCGATCCCATGTGTCCCTGCTGAACGCAGTGGACAAGGGTAATGGAGAAAGACTGTTGACCACCACTCACCAGGTCGAGGTTGAAGGCAAGCCTGATTATGCGCTCTACGCTGAATACCTGAGTTACTGGTACCCCAAATAGATGTTCATGACTTAAGATTATCCAAAGTTCACTGCCTGCCAGTAACGATGGTTATCTATCCCTGGAGAAAGACATCAAGAAGATACCAATTGCAGGGCAGTAGCCTAGATGTTTCTTGTGCTTTTATGTGAAGCTTGTCCGGCCAATGTGCCCAGGTTCTTTTCTAACCACTTTATTTTAGAAAT
>DTZW01000067.1:4423-7144 GCA_012961165.1 Gammaproteobacteria bacterium
TGCGATGAGCAGGAAAGCCAGGATAGTCTTGTACATGTTGTTCACCCTTTTACATATTTGGTTTATGGGAGGAGATTGTAAGGGTGTCTTGTAAACGGGGGTTGATGCCAATGTGCATTAATGTAACGGAACGTGACCTAATCTAACATTCCCAGGGTGTCGCGGAGGTAATTGATTTAGATAGGGGCAGGGTCGCAAAGTCTTTACACTGCAAACAATACCAGCCTGGGAGGACGACTTCAGTAATAGCCAGGTAGGTAAAGTCGCTGGATTCTCCTTACATGCCGGTGTCGCTACTGAAGCACGACAGCGGAAGAAGTTAGAGCGATTGTGTCATTACATCTCCCGCCCTGCCGTATCAGAGAAGAGGTTAGCTCTAGCGCCAAACGGGAACGTGAGATATCATTTAAGGACCCCCTACCGAGATGGTACAACGCACGTCATATTTGCACCTTTGGACTTTATTGCCAAATTGGCGGCGATGGTTCCAAGACCGAGAGTCAACCTCACTCGATTCCATGGTGTACTGGCACCTAATAGCAAATATCGTATCAACGTAACACCAGCTAAGCGTGGCAAGGGCTGCACCAAGAAAAGTTCACTCGGTCTAGCTTTTATCTGAAGCTAATATCAGCTCAATTCTGATCATGATTCTGTCAAAAGCGGTGTAACCTCTCTGCTAATTCCCCACGTTACTGTAGAAAATCGTCTGTAGCGATCAAACCTTACTTGATGAATTCTCTGAAAAGGGCGTTAATCCAGCCTATACTCTTTGAAGAGTCCATGCTGGATGGCTTGCTAAAAGAAGGTCCCTTCCGATTGATGCCAGCAAGTGCTATCGCCGAAGCGGTTTGGGCGGCCTACGAAAACAGTGACCAGATACATTTCTATGTGCCAGAGGAAGTCGGTGATATTGATCGAATCAAGGCCGCTGATATTCAGGCAGCGAGAAGCGAGGCCAGGAGTTTTCTATTTGACCGGCGGCGCTAGGATTTCACCCATCGTTGCCACATAAGTGGTAGCGACTCAGGTTGAGGGTCAGATTTCCTTGCCCTCAAACCGGGTAGCGACATGACCCTGCAGGTTGAACTCGTAGACGCCTTCCCTTGCGAGCATCGCCTCGGTGTGTTCACGCAGCATGTAGTCCCAGCCGGTGTGGGGGAAGATATAAAACCGGTCGTTTTCAATCGCGTCAAATACCTGTGCAGCCAATTCCTTGGGAGATTTGCTTTGCGCGAGCAAGTCGCCAATACCAAGACCCTGGCCTGATGGATTGACCTCGCTCGGCAGATCGCCCGGTCTGTTTCTTTCGGCATCACCGATTTTCGTGTTGACCCAGCCCGGGCAAAGCACTGAAGCCCCAATGTTGCTCCCCGCGGTTTGGAGATCCTGTGCCAGTGCCTCACTCAGGGTGACGACGCCGTATTTGCTTACCCCGTAGGGCCCACCGCCGGGTATAAACGCTGCTATCGAGGCGGTGTTGACGACATGGCCTTCTTCACCATGGGCAATCATGTGCGGCAGGAAAGTTTGAACACCGTTTAAAACCCCGTAAAAGTTAACCCCCATGACCCAGGACCAGTCTGCATCAGGCAAATCCCATATAGGCGTTGCGCCGCCGAAGTTAACGACACCGGCGTTGTTGAATAGAAGGTGGATGTTACCGAACTCTTCTGTTGCGTCGGCCAGCAACTTTTCAATGGCGGATTTTTGTCGGGTATCCGTCATCACGCCAAGGACCTGGCACTGTCTTTCCTCGAAATGTTGTACTGCCACCTCAAGTGCTGATGCTTCAATGTCAGCGAGAACAACATTCATTTGTCTGTCGGCGGCGGCGTTGGCAAGTGCCAAACCAATGCCGCTTGCGCCGCCCGTGATAACGGCAGTCTTACCTTCGAATGATTTCATGTATATCTCCTGTTACCGCTCATCGACTCTCTCACCGTCCTGACCGAAAGTATCAGGATGGCAAAGCTGTGTCATCTGTCGTGGTTGTGTAATGAATGGGGTATTGCAAGAATGAATGATGGTCTTGATCAGAACTTTCGAATCAGTGGAATGGCGGAAATATCGCGCGGTGAGATTGCAGGCCTTGCAGGATTCGCCTGATGCATTTGGTAGTACCTACATTGAGTCGGTGAAATATCCCGATGAGCAATGGCTATCGCGACTCGAAAGTATAAATCCTGTATCAGACTTACCGTTGGGGGCGTTCGTCAGTGATATGGCTGTAGGTCTGGCCTGGGGCCGGATCGAGCCAGATCATCCTGGGCGTGCTGATCTGTACCAGATGTGGACGTCGCCTGAATACCGTGGACAGGGCATTGGGAAAAAATTGCTAACTGAATCCATTTCCTGGGCGCGGCAACAGCAGGCCAGGGATCTTTATCTGGGCGTTACGATGGGTAATTCTATGGCAGCGCAGCTTTATGTGAATGCCGGGTTTGAATCAGTCGGTGAGCCAGAACTACTCCGGCCAGGGTCCGACAAATTGATTCAAAATATGAGACTGGGCCTCTGAATTATTTCACTGCAAGAAATTTTCTGAAACCTTCCATATAGCTGTCCCAGCCAGCATCATGATTTGAGACGCTTTCATTTTTGGTAAATCCGGTATGGCTGAGGGTGACGCGTGGAAAGAACGGGGTCGTATATGGACCCGCCTGATTGATCAAGTGTTGATTTAGCTATTTTGTTTTCTCTTCAACGAATTGATTAGTC
>DTZW01000068.1:0-26143 GCA_012961165.1 Gammaproteobacteria bacterium
TAGAAAAATATGTTGTTCGGCTAGCCTAATTAGTAACGACTAATCGCCTGGGTGCTATCCGTCCATCATCCGTAACCTCACCAACACCAATGAACTCTTCATTGGGACCGTCAGACTCTGAAAAAATACTCACCCACCCTGTGGTCGGTGCATTCGCAATCTGAACTGGCTGTCCCTGCCTAATATAGGAAGCCGTAACCTCTGTCAGCTCAACCTGCGGCCAATCCTGAACAGCTGAACTCACTGGCTGTAATCTTGCATCCAGCTGAGCTTTGTCTTCGGCCAATGCTTCAAGCTGTTCCATAGAAACAGCCTCATCAACCGTGTACGGTCCAGCTGCCAGTCGACGTAGTTCCACCACGTGAGCGCCGCAACCGAGCTCCAGCCCTATATCTTCTGCCAGCGTTCTGACATATGTACCTTTAGTACAATGCACATCAACCGTTATTTTATCCTGATGGCGTTCCAGGACACCCAGTTCGTGAATCGTCACCTGGCGCGACTTGCGTTCGATTTCTATTCCCTGACGAGCAAGCTTGTAAAGTGGCTGTCCATTTACCTTCAATGCCGAGAACATCGATGGAATCTGACTGATCTCTCCCCGATAGTTTTCAAGGACACTTTCAAGTTCGGAGTCGCTGATCTCAGGAACAGCCCTCGTTTCAAGGACCTTACCGTCTGCATCTCCAGAATCCGTGATAACTCCCAGTTTGAACGTAGCCTGATAGCGTTTATCAGCATCGAGCAAGAACTGGGAGAACTTGGTAGCTTCACCGAAACAAAGAGGCAGAACGCCAGTCGCAAGGGGGTCCAGAGACCCTGTATGTCCAGCCTTACAGGCGTCAAATAACCGCTTCACAATCTGCAGCGCGGTATTAGACGTTATCCCCGCAGGTTTGTCCAGCAACAATATCCCACTGATATTCCTGCCTTTTCTTCCTCGTCTACTCATCCGTCTTGCTCGGATCACGCTGACTTTCATCCTGCGAGAGCGCCTTATTTATCGCCTTATTCATGCGAGCGCCACTTTCGATCGTATTATCGTAATGAAAACGTAGCTTGGGAGTCGTACGGGTACTCAGTACTTTCGCAAGCTGTGAGCGCAGGAACCCACTTGCTTCGTTGAGTACTTCCTCGACTATCTCGGTGTTTTCAGATGGCAGTACTGTGAAATAGATGTCAGAGAAGGCTAAATCACGGCTAACCGTGGCCTCATTGATGGTAACCATTCCAATCCGTGGGTCTTTGATCTCACGCTGAACAAGCACCGCTACTTCGCGCTGAATGAGGTCGCCAATCTTACGACCTCGGCTGGATTCTTTTGGCATCGCTATCGACCCTTAAAGTTCCCGGGCAACTTCTCGAGTATCGAACACTTCGATCTGGTCACCTTTTTTTACATCATCGTAGTTTTTGACGCCAATACCACACTCAGTTCCACTCGAAACGTTCTGTACTTCGTCTTTAAAGCGCCTCAATGATTCGAGCTCACCTTCGTAAATCACCACATTGTCTCGTAGAACACGAATCTGCTTGGACCTGGAAATAGTTCCTTCGATGACCATCGAGCCAGCAATCTGGCCCATTTTCTTGGACTCGAATACGTCCCGAACCTCTGCTATTCCAACAATATCTTCTCTTACTTCCGGTGAAAGCATACCTGACAATGCATCTCTAACATCGTCTACAAGGTCATAAATAACCTTGTAGTAACGAAGATCCAGACCTTCTGACTCGACCACTCTCTTCGCAGTGTTATCTGCCCGAACATTAAAACCAAACACGACGGCCCCTGCTGTTACAGCGTAGGACACATCTGATTCCGTTATTCCACCAACACCGGACATCACGACGTTAACCTGTACTTCTTCGTTACCGACGTCATCCAGGGCAGCCACAATCGCCTCGAGTGAACCCCTGACATCCGCCTTCACAATAACATTAAGCCGTTTAACTTCATCAGCGCCAAAGTTTTCCAACAGACTATCGAGAGACGCACCGGCACCGGTATTCAGTCGCGCATTAGTGGCACGCTGTGCCCTGAGCTCTGCAACTTCTCGAGCGCGCTTCTCATCTTTGGCAACAATAAAAGAATCGCCAGCATTAGGGGTGCCATTAAGTCCAAGCGCGGCAACCGGAGTCGCTGGACCCGCTAACTTAACCTGTTTACCCGATTCGTCATTCAGCGCACGAGCCCGCCCAAAATACTGTCCGGCAACTATAAGATCACCCTGCTTCAGCGTGCCGTTTTGCACCAATAAGGTCGCAACCGGACCCTTACCCTTGTTCAGTTCCGACTCAATAACAACACCTTGAGCCGGTCCGTCTATTACGGCTTTGAGCTCCAGCAGTTCTGCCTGCAGCAGCACGGCTTCAAGGAGTTCTTCAATTCCTGCGCCCGTAATCGCACTACAGGGAATAAACTGAGTGTCTCCACCCCAGTCTTCCGGTACCACGTCACGCGCTACCAGTTCGTTTTTGACGCGATCCAGATCCGCGCCTTCTTTGTCAATCTTGTTAATCGCGACCACCATTGGTGCACCGGCGCTTTTTGCATGTTTGACCGCTTCTTCTGTCTGCGGCATCACACCATCGTCTGCAGCAACAACCAGAATGACGATATCTGTAGAATTAGCTCCCCTTGCGCGCATCGCAGTAAAAGCTGCGTGCCCCGGGGTGTCGATGAAACAGATCTCTCCGTGGTTGGTCGCCACTCGGTATGCCCCAATGTGCTGTGTAATTCCACCAGCTTCGCCACTCGCGACACGTGAACTTCGGATATAGTCCAGCAGCGACGTTTTACCGTGGTCAACATGTCCCATCACAGTAACAACCGGAGCCCGGTGCTGTTCTTCAGCCTCGTAAACCAGCTCATCTTCAAGTGTCTTCTCTACCGCATCAACATCAAGCAGCTTCACTGAAAGACCAAACTCTTCAGCTACGAGTGTCGCTGTTTCCTGGTCGATTGACTCATTGATTGTCTTCATAATGCCGAGGCCAAACAATGTCTTGATAACAACCGATGCCTTTACGGACATTTTTTGGGAAAGCTGTTGGATCGTTACACTTTCAGCCAATTCAACCTCACGTTTGATTTTTTCTGTTGGCGCATTGAACTTATGCCGTTTGGCGGGTTTTCCACCGGATGTCCGCCGGGTTCGAGGTGAACTCAGGCCCAGCGGCGTGGCTTCTTCTACCTTTCCTTCAGCAACTACAACATCGTCTTCCAGATCCTTCACTGCCGCCAGATCAACTTCGAGCAAATCATCACCCGCCAGCTCTTCCACACGACGCTTACGGCTACCTTGCTTGGATTTCTTGGCTTGTACTTCTTCTTCGTCAAGGTCGTGACGATCTCTCTTGTCTTTTCGATTGGAAGTACTGGTTTCTTTAAGCACTTCTTCAATAGTTGGCTCTTTCTTTTTCCCAGAAAAAGCCGCGGCTTCTTCTGAAAGACGTTTCTTCTCTTCTTCCTCTTCCTCTTTCGCCTTGTGCTCTCGCTCTTCCTGTTCAGCTAGCAGTTCAACAGCAGCAGCCTGCCTTTTATGTTCTGCTTCAGCATCAACAACCTTGCCCACGACTTCCGGCGCTTCGGTAAGCTTCGCTTCTTCAGCCTCTGGCGCTTCTTCAACTTCGGGTGTTCCACGACGAACGTAAGTTCTTTTCTTTCGGACTTCTACATTGACGGTACGACCACGCCCCGCAGACCCCCCTGTTTTCAACGTAGAGAGCGTCCTGCGCTTCAATGTTATTTTTCTGGGCACTCCCTCGTCTTCACCATGGCTCTTCTTCAGGAACGCAAGCAGTATCTCTTTCTCATCTTCCAATACGACATCATCAGACACACGCTGGGGCAGGCCTGCTTCCTCCATCTGAAGCAACAGACGTTCCACCGGCGTGCCGACTGTCTCCGCGAGTTGTCCTACTGATTCTTCTGCCATACAAATACCTCTAATTACGCCTCAGTTTCGGCTTCTGACGTTGTGCCTTCAGACTCTTCGTCTTCAAACCAGGGCGCTCGTGCGGTCATTATCAACTCACCGGCACGTTCGTTAGTCATTTCTTCAATATCTATTAAATCGTCAATCGCCTGCTCTGCCAGATCTTCCATCGTGATTATGCCCATTCCTGCAAGCAAATAGGCCAGGCGTCGATCCATACCATCCATGTTAAGCAGGTCTTCCGCAGGCTCTGTGCTACCAAGCTCTTCTTCAGTCGCAAGTTCCTGCGTGGTTATTGCGTTCTTGGCTCGTGACCGAAGCTCCTCAACGATGTCCTCGTCAAACCCATTGATAGCAATCATTTCTTCAATGGGCACATAGGCTACTTCTTCAAGGCTTGTGAATCCCTCTTCAACAAGAACGACGGCAACGTCTTCATCAACATCCAACTGCTGCATAAAGCTCTCCATGACCGAACCGGCTTCAGCTTCGTGCTTCTCCGCAGCCTCTTCCTCGGTCATGATGTTCAGTTCCCAGCCTGTCAACTCACTCGCGAGCTTCACATTCTGGCCGCCTCGGCCAATCGCCTGGGCAAGGTTCTCTTCCGATACAGCGATATCCATACTTCGGGTTTCTTCATCGACTACGATAGAGACAACTTCAGCAGGTGACATTGCATTAATAGCAAGCTGGGCGACGTTGTCGTCCCAAGGAACAATGTCGATTCTTTCATTGCCCAGTTCATTGGACACCGCCTGAACCCGCGAACCTCTCATGCCAACGCAGGCTCCAACAGGATCAATTCTTCCGTCGTTCGTCTTTACCGCGATCTTGGCCCGCGAGCCCGGATCACGGGCGCAGCCAAGAATTTCAATGATGCCGTCAGAAATCTCTGGAACCTCAATTTTGAACAGCTCAATCAGTACCAAAGGTGAGGTTCGCGTCAATGCCAACTGCGGGCCTCTTGCCTCGGGCCTAACTTCTTCGAGCAATCCCCGAAGCCGATCGCCAACTCTGAAAGTTTCACGAGGAATCCATTCTTCCCGCGGTAGTATCGCCTCCGCATTGCTACCCAGATCCACAATGACCGCTTCGCGAGTCACCTTCTTAACCTGGCCGCTCACCAGTTCACCGACTTTGCTTCTATAGGCTTCAACAACCTGCGCGCGCTCTGCTTCCCGAACTTTCTGAACAATGACCTGCTTTGCAGTTTGTGCTGCGATACGACCGAACTCTACAGAATCAACCGGGATCTCGTAACGACCCTCAACCTCTAGAGAAGCATCTTTTTCTTTTGCTTCGGTTAAAGTCAGTTGTGCTCCGGGAAACTCAATTTCCGCATCATCCTCGACAACATTCCAGAACCGGAAAGTTTCATACTCTCCTGACTCCTTATCAATAGACACACGAAGCTCGACGTCCTCGTCGTAACCCTTCTTTGTTGCAGTCGCAAGCGCTAACTCCAACGCCTCAATGATGATGTCTTCCGACACACCCTTTTCGTTGGATACTGCTTCAACAACCAACAATATTTCTTTGCTCATCGCTTCTACCTCACCTTGCCCTATACAGAGGGGACGACATTTGCTCTCTCAATTTCTTCGAAGGGAAACAAAATCTCTTCGTCCTGGTAACCCAGAATAATTTCGTCTCCCTCGACACCTCTCAACTGGCCCGAGTACTTACGCTGGCCTTCATAAGGCCGCTTAAGTCGGATCCGGACCTCCGAACCTGTAAACGCTGCGTAGTGATCAAGTTTGAACAGTCTTCTGTTCAAGCCTGGCGACGAGACCTCAAGGGTATACTCACCGTTCATCGGGTCCTCGACGTCAAGCAAACTGCTCACCTGACGACTCACCTTCGCGCAGTCTTCAATGTCGACTCCCTTTTTGGAATCGATGTATATCTTTACCGTTGAATACCGCCCCATGGAGAGTTGCTCAATTCCCCATAGTTCGCATCCCATTGCCTCCACAACCGGCCGGATTAGCTCGTTCAGCTGATCACTCATACCCCCTCGCCTGTTTCCCGGTTTTCGAATTGCGAAAACAAAAAATGGGCATAAAGCCCATTGCGTAAACGATGGGCCTGTCGCCCCACCTGTACTCCGACGTCTAAAACCGAAGTTAATAAAAAGCCCCAATAAGGGGCTTGTATAAAGTGGTAGCGGGGGCAGGATTTGAACCTACGACCTACGGGTTATGAGCCCGTCGAGCTACCAGACTGCTCCACCCCGCAACAACGAGGGGCGGGATTATAGGGGTGTCGCTTAACAGCGTCAACCACACATACCCCCGAAATTGTCTTTAAATGCGAATGTAATTTGTTGATTTTTCTGAAAAAAGGCTTGGGGCGTAGTTCAAGGGGCCGAATGGTTACATTCTGGCCTTGATTTGGGGATAAAGTCAGTAGAAATACTCGGAAATAGACTCGCGAAAAATCAGCAAGATCGATAGTCGAACACGAGCCCTGGAGGCCCCGGAAACCGTAAAAAACCACTTGTAGCGTGTTTTTTTATGGTTGGTGCCGAAGAGAGGACTTGAACCTCCACGGGGTTTCCCCCACTACCCCCTCAAGGTAGCGTGTCTACCAATTTCACCACTTCGGCAATATTTTGACCCCAAACTCCAACGAGCCTCACTCACGGAGCCTGTTTCTTAACCTTCCGGTATCTCCGAGTCTTGCTCAAGAGACTCAAAGGCTGGAAGTTCGCCCTCCTCGTCTTCCTGAACCCGTATGACAGGCGCCTCAACGACAACGGGTATACCTACTCCGCTTGCCGCTTGAGATTTTTCCTTTGCATAGAAGGCCAGCCCAAAACTCGTGATAAAGAACGCGATGGCTATGCCTGTCGTCATCCGTTGCAGAAAACTACCTGCACCGCCGGACCCGAACACGGTCGAGCTTGCACCGCCTCCAAATCCAGCGCCGGCATCCGCACCCTTACCATGTTGTATCAGCACCAGGCCGATAACCGCTAACGCTGCCAACACGTGGAATACAAGCACTAAGGTTTCAATCGTTTCCATAACTCACTATGACTCTTCCGCTGCTTTGCAAATCTCAGCAAAGCTATTCGCTTTTAAAGATGCCCCGCCAACAAGCGCGCCATCCACATTTTTCATTCCAAACAGTGCCACTGCGTTATCTGCGGTCACACTGCCACCGTACAGTATTCTCGTTCTGCCGGAGAGGTCTTCATCCAACTCCGCCAAGCACTTACGCAGCCCAGCGTGCACCTCCTCCGCTTGCTCAGGAGTCGCACTTTCCCCTGTGCCTATAGCCCATACTGGTTCATAGGCAATCATGGCGCCGTCAAACCCTGCGAGTCCAACTCGTGAAGTCACCGCCCTTAACTGACGGGTCACTACCTCTATCGTTCGGTTCTGCCGACGCTCTTCCAGCGTCTCACCGACACAAACTATCGGAACCAGCCCGTGAGACCCACATTGTTCAAACTTGTCGGTAACCAACTCATCGGATTCTGCAAACAATGTCCTGCGCTCTGAATGCCCAACAAGGACAAACCCACACCCCGCGTCTTTCACCATCGCCGCAGAGACGCCTCCTGTAACAGCGCCTTGCGTTCGCTGGTCTACATCCTGAGAACCTACCCCAACAATGGATCCTCGCAGCTTTTGAGCTACTTGATCCAAATAAACATAGGACGGGAAAACCAGAACACTACATCGCCTGAGCGCTAGCACTGAGAGCTCACTGAGCACACCATCCAGCAGCAAATCCAGACTGCCGGCGTTGCCATTCATCTTCCAGTTACCCGCGACCAGCGGATCTCGCTCGCTCATCAATAGGTCCCGGGAAAAAGGCGGCAGATGTTAACGGCTTTGTCCGTAAGATTCAAACCAGATCACCTATCCAAGTTCCCCTGAGACAACTCTGGCCAATTCCTCCGTGAGACTGGCCACTATAGCTGCATCTTCACCTTCAACCATCACCCTGACCACGGGTTCGGTCCCTGAGCGTCGCAACAGCACACGCCCGCGACCTCCTAATTTTTTTTCAGTCTGCGCCACTGCTTCTGTGACGGCCCCCTGGCTGCCGAGGTCGATTTTTTTCTGGCAAGCAACATTTACCATATGCTGCGGGTATTTTTTCATCCCGGCCTTTAGTTCACCGAGTGAACTGTCAAATTCGAGCATCGCAGCAAGTACCTGCAGAGCCGATATAATCCCATCACCCGTTGTAGTCACATTCAGGCACAGAAGGTGTCCGGAGCTTTCTCCGCCAAACACCCAGTTCCGCTTATCTAGTTCCGCCAGCACATAACGATCACCAACGGCAGCGCGAACAAACGGGATATTCTTTTCACCCAAGGCTTCTTCAAGCCCGAAGTTGCTCATCTGAGTGCCAACGACTCCGCCGCTCAGTCTTTTTGATCGATGCTCCGCGTTCGCAATAATAAAAAGCAATTCATCCCCATCAACAACTTCACCCTCGCTGTCGACCATGATCACCCTGTCTCCATCCCCGTCGAGGGCGATCCCAAGATCAGCACCCTCTGCCAGCACTAGCTTCTGCAGCAATTCGGGTTTGGTAGAACCTCCTTCGGCATTGATATTGAACCCATCCGGTTCGGTGCCCCGCTCAATGACTGATGCGCCCAGTTCCCGTAACACGTTGGGTGCTATGTGATAGGTCGCGCCGTGAGCGCAATCAAGGGCAATCTTTATACCCCGGAGGTTAGATTGAGAAGGAAAGCAGCTCTTACAAAACTCTATGTACCGGCCGGCCGCATCGTTGATTCGGGATACCTTGCCGATCTGATCTGAAGCAACCATCTGCATGTCTGATTCAAGCTCGTTCTCTATTGCCAACTCAACATCATCGTCCAGCTTCGCGCCCGCGCCTGAGAAAAACTTAACGCCATTGTCATGGTAAGCGTTATGCGAAGCGCTGATCACGATCCCTGCACTGGCATTGAAGGTCCTTGTGAGATACGCGATAGCTGGCGTCGGCATTGGTCCTAGCAGCGCCACGTCGACACCTGCTGACGCAAGCCCCGCCTCAAGAGCAGACTCAAACATGTAACCTGAAACCCGGGTGTCTTTACCGATAAGAATAAGACCTCTACCTTCCTTGGAGAAGACTTTTCCAGAAGCCCACCCAAGTTTAAGCATGAACTCAGCTGTAATCGGTGCATCTCCGACGCGGCCGCGTATCCCATCGGTTCCGAAGAATTTTTTTATCATGTGTAGTCAGAGAGTAAAGTTAACAACGTGTTCTCCGGCAAAAGATCGCCATACCCTGATTGCTGAAATAGTTTGCGCAACGTCGTGCACCCGAAGAATTCGCGCGCCTTTGCTTAATGCGAAAAGTGCACCGCTTACGCTACCGATCAGCGGATCATCAACGATCCTGCCAATAGTACTCTTTCTGGAGAGGCCCACCAACATCGGCAATCCGAGTTCCAAAAATCTCGGGAGCTGGTTAATCAGCCTCAGGTTATCTTGCGGGGATTTTCCAAAACCGAACCCAATGTCGAGGACCAGTCGACTTTGAGGGATACCGGCAGTCTCACAGGCGCTCACCCGATCGACCAGAAAGTCAAAAACCTCACTGACGACATCTCCGTAACCTGGGTTCTGCTGCATTGTTCGCGGCTCCCCCAGCATGTGCATAAGGCAGACTGGTATCCCGGATTGACTAGCGGCATCCATAGTGCCTTCACGTCGAAGTGCACAAACGTCATTGATAAGGTCAATATCTTCCGACTGAACGGCATGAATCACCCGCGCCTTACTGGTGTCCACCGAAATAGCAACGTCCGACTCACGTCTTATCGCCTTGATGACCGGAAGAACTCTTTCAATTTCCTCGGAAGCGGAAACTGGATCAGCGCCGGGTCGCGTGGACTCACCTCCAACGTCGATGATATCTGCTCCGCCTGAGACCATTTCTCGGGCGTGAGTGAGCGCGCTGTCTATTGTTGAAAATCGACCACCATCTGAAAACGAATCCGGAGTGACATTCAGGATTCCCATGACCAGGGGTCGATCACGGGAAAGTAACTCCCGCAGGCGAGACATCTCCCTGTCAGTTAGTGATCAGGCGCCGGGTCGCCGACAGGCCCCGTGCCCAGGTTGTCATTGCCGGTATCGGATTCATCGACTTTTGGTGAAGCGTCGGAGTCTTTGTCATCCCAGCTTTCAGGCGGCTTTGGTTTTCGTCCGGCCATGATCTCATCAATCTGAACCTTGTCGATGGTTTCATACTCGAGAAGGGCATCTTTCATTACCTCAAGCTTTTCCCTGTTCTCTTCGAGTATTTGTTCGGCCGTCGCATAACAGCCATCGATGATCGATCTTACTTCAACATCGATCTTCATCGCTGTCTCATTAGATACCTGGGGTTTGGCTACGCCAGCAGACATACCAAGAAACACTTCTTCATCATCTTCAGCGTACGTCAATGGCCCAAGCTTCTCCGACAATCCCCACTTGGTGACCATCGCTTTCGCCATCTTTGTTGCGCGCTCAATATCGTTGGCAGCACCCGTTGTAATTCCATCCGGGCCTAGCGTCATCTCTTCAGCAATACGACCACCAAACAACGAACATATCTGGCTAACGATCATTCTTTTACTCAGTGAGTATCGGTCTTCCTCAGGCAGGAACATTGTTACACCCAGCGCCCTTCCTCTTGGAATGATGGACACTTTGTAACTGGGGTCATGCTCCGGCACCAGGTAACCCACAATACAGTGGCCAGCTTCGTGGTACGCGGTGTTTTGACGTTCCTTTTCTGACATGACCATAGACTTCCTTTCGGCGCCCATCATGATCTTGTCTTTCGCCTGCTCGAACTCGCCCATTGTGACCGCTCGTTTGTCCTGCCTCGCTGCAAAAAGCGCGGCCTCATTAACGAGGTTAGCCAGGTCAGCACCAGAGAATCCAGGTGTGCCTCGCGCAATCACACTGGCATCAACGTCTGCGCCAAGCGGAACCTTACGCATATGTACTTTAAGTATCTGTTCACGACCACGAATATCCGGCAAGGACACAACCACTTGCCGATCAAATCGTCCCGGCCTAAGTAGCGCTGGATCAAGAACATCCGGCCGGTTGGTCGAGGCGATAACAATAATGCCCTCGTTACCTTCGAATCCGTCCATCTCGACCAGTAACTGGTTCAGGGTCTGTTCCCGTTCGTCATGGCCGCCACCCACTCCCGCGCCCCTGTGCCTGCCTACCGCATCTATCTCGTCAATAAAAATAATGCAGGGAGTTTGCTTCTTGGCCTGTTCAAACATGTCCCTCACTCGGGAAGCACCCACACCAACAAACATTTCCACAAAATCAGAACCCGAAATACTGAAGAACGGGACCTTGGCTTCACCGGCAATCGCTTTCGCAAGGAGAGTTTTACCGGTACCAGGCTGACCAACCATCAGGATGCCACGCGGAATCCTGCCACCTAACTTCTGGAACCTGCTGGGGTCCTCGAGAAACTCGACGAGTTCCTGAACATCTTCTTTCGCTTCATCAACACCGGCAACATCAGCGAAAGTCGTTTTGATTTGATCCTCGCCGAGCAATTTTGCTTTGCTCTTTCCAAAAGTTAGCGGTCCACCCTTACCACCAGCACCACCTTGCATCTGACGCATAAAAAACATGAACACAGCAATAATGACGAGAATCGGAAAACTGGCCACCAGTAATTGAGTCCAGATACTTTGCTGTTCGGGACGCTTGCCTTTGAAATCAACATTTCGATCGATCATGTCCCCGATCAGGGCACTATCGGTGATCTGCGGCTGGATGGTTTCAAAGGCCCGCCCATCGGAACGTTCGCCACGAATGGTCAGGCCATCCACTTCAACGCTTCGAACCTGGTTTTGGTCCACCATTTCCAGGAAGGCAGAGTAATCAATCTCTTCATTTTCTGGACGAACGTTGAAATTCTGGAACACCGTCAGCAGTACAGCTGCGATAATCAACCAAAGTAGTAGATTTTTACCCATATCATTCAATGCTCTATCCTCAATCCCGGACTGGTATCAGCCCGCGGTGCCGTTCATTATACTTGTAAGGCGTTATTAGTTCATTCGACTACAATTCTGGCGATAAGTTATATCGAGCTGCCCTTGAACTTGCGGCCCAGCACATAGATTTCGCGAGACTTTCCTCTTGAAGCTTTTGGCTTAAAGTTAGTTAACTGTTTGAAATTATTACGAATTACTTCTCTAATCTCATCGACTCCTGAACCTTCAAAGCATTTCATCACCAGCGCACCACCCGGCCTTAAGGTCGAACAGGCAAATTCCAGCGCCAGTTCGGTCAGGTAAATTGCTAGAGGTTGATCAATTTCTCTCATACCACTTAAGTTGGGGGCCATATCCGAGATTACAAGGTCTACGGGACGATCTTGCAGCACTGCCATCAACTCAGCCAGAACCTTTTCTTCCGTGAAATCGCCCTTAATAAGCATGGCACCCTCGAGTGGCTCGATGTCCAGCAGATCAAGGCCAACCACGAACCCTTTGGGTCCGCACTTGTTTACCGCAATCTGCGTCCAGCCACCGGGCGCAGCACCCAGATCTACAACAACAGTCCCTGGACGAAGGAGACCGAATTTTTCATCGATCTCAAACAACTTGTAGCTCGCCCGGGATCTATAACCTTCCCGCCTGGCGCGAAGTACGTATTCATCCTTTTCGTGATCATTCAGCCACTGGGCACTGGATTTCGATTTTTTCGTCATTTAATTCCCTTCCGAAATGAAGTATCGCAAACCTGGGGTAAGGTGGGTACAATCGCCGCCCACAAATTTGGGTAAATCATGAACGGTAAGCTAAAAAAGAAACTGAGAACCATCGGGCACGGACTAAAGGCAGTCGTCACCGTTGCCGGTAATGGTCTTTCAGAAAATGTGATTGCTGAACTGAACCGCGCCCTCGATGATCATGAGCTGATCAAGGTGAAAATGTTTGGCGACAAGGCGGAACGCGCTGAAGTTGTTGCTTCGCTAAAGGACTTGTCTATCGTGCTTCGCGCGAACCCAACCCGGTGCTGTCAAACATTGCCAGGGCCAACGTCCTTTAAACGGCGTAGATGAACTATGCGTGCCTGACGGCACATATTTCAAACTCCGCTTCTCCTGCTGGTGTCTTGACTAACGCCACATCGCCGACTTCTTTTCCGATCAGCGCTCGAGCGATCGGTGAATAGACGGACAGCTTGTTCAGCTTAATATCTGACTCATCATCCCCTACGATCTGATAGGTCAGCTTCTCATCGTTACCGAGATTTAAAAGCTCAACCGTTGTGCCAAAAATGATTCTCCCCGACTCGGGTATCAGCGTCACATCAATAATCTGTGCGTTCGACAACTTGCCTTCAATCTCAATAATCCGGCCTTCTATAAAACCCTGCTCTTCCTTGGCATATTGATACTCGGCGTTCTCGCGAAGGTCACCCTGAGCGCGTGCTTCTGCAATCGCCTGCACAATTCTAGGCCTTTCCTGCAGTTTTAGTTTGTCGAACTCCTGGCGCAGTTGATTCTCGCCATTCACTGTCATTGGAACCTTGTCCATCTTGTTATCTCTTACGTTAACTATCCCAGAACCGGGATAGTGCTGCATTGGGTGTGACTAGTGTCGAGAAGATTTAGTGCTTTGTCCAGCTACCTGCGTTGTAAATCTTGCAGGCTGTGGACTGTTCTATCTTCCCCGTGGCGAAGCGCTGCAACGCTAGCGCGTCCACCTGCCATGGTCGTGGTGTAGCACACCTTGTTTTGTAGCGCAGTTCGCCTGATCAAGTATGAGTCTGCGATGGCCTGCTTGCCCTCTGTTGTATTGACGATAAAGTCGACATCATGGTTCTTCAACATATCCACAATATGTGGCCGTCCTTCCTGGACCTTGTTCACAAGCTGAACTTCCATTCCTGCTTCGCTGATAACCTTTGCACTTCCCTGCGTGGCGACCAGCGCGAAACCCAGCTCAACCAATCCTTTGGCAATCTCCGGCAACTGGTCTTTATCGGCGTCACGGACACTCAGAAAAACCCTGCCTTTGTTCGGGATTGTGTCGCTCGCCGCAGTCTGCGCCTTGCCGTAAGCCTCGGCAAAGCTTGCACCTGCACCCATAACTTCTCCGGTGGATTTCATCTCCGGCCCAAGAATCGGGTCGACACCCGGAAACTTCCCGAACGGAAACACTGCTTCTTTTACACTGAAAAAGTTTGGGATAATTTCTTCGGTAAATCCCTGTTTCTCGAGTGAGATACCGACCATACATCGCGCAGCCACTTTGGCGAGGCTTACCCCAATACACTTGGAAACAAACGGAACTGTTCTTGAGGCACGCGGGTTCACTTCCAGCACAAAAATTTGGTTGTTTTGAACCGCGAGTTGCACGTTCATCAAACCAATGACGCCAAGTTCCAACGCCATGCGTTTTACCTGGTCTCTCATCTCGGCCTGCAATTCATCAGAAAGGCTATAGGGTGGCAAGGAACAAGCCGAATCGCCGGAATGAATGCCTGCCTGCTCTATATGCTGCATGACAGACCCGATGACGACCTGAGTCCCATCTGAGACTGCATCAATATCAACTTCAATGGCCTGGTCAAGAAAACGATCAAGCAAAATCGGCGAGTCATCTGAAACTTCGACCGCTTCTCTCATATAGGATTTCAGCTCGTCCTGGTCATAGACGATTTCCATTGCCCGTCCACCCAAAACATATGACGGCCGCACTACCAGCGGGAAACCAATATTGTCCGCCGCAACCACAGCTTGTTCCTGTGTTCTGACAGTTTTGTTAGGGGGCTGGATCAACGAAAGCTTATCGATCAGTTTCTGGAACCTTTCACGGTCTTCGGCCTCATCGATCGCATCAGGCGATGTACCAATGATCGGTACTCCCGCCGCTTCCAACTGGTTAGCCAGTTTTAGCGGTGTCTGCCCACCGAACTGAACTATGACCCCCTTGGGTTTCTCTAGATCTACTACAGCCATAACGTCTTCAAACGTTAATGGTTCGAAGTACAACCTGTCGGAAGTGTCATAGTCTGTGGATACGGTTTCAGGATTGCAGTTGATCATGATCGACTCGAAACCATCTTCACGCATTGCAAATGCAGCATGAACACAGCAGTAGTCAAACTCTATACCCTGACCAATCCTGTTAGGACCGCCGCCCAATACAATAATCTTGTCACGATCCGTTGGCTTGGATTCACATTCATCTTCGTAGGTCGAATACATATAGGCGGTTGACGACTGAAACTCCGCCGCACAGGTATCTACGCGACGATAAACAGGACGAATATTCAAATCGAGCCTGTGCTGACGAAAGAGCTCTTCTTCGCATCCCAAAACGGATGCAAGCCTTGAGTCAGAAAATCCTTTTTGCTTCAAACGAAACAGCTCGGCTCGTTCAATACTTTTTAGCGGCCTGCCCTCAAGTGATTGCTCGCACAGAACAAGGTCCTGTAGCTGCACGAGAAACCACGGATCTATACCAGTTAACTCATAGATCTCTACAATCTCAAAGCCATGCCGCATCGCATCAGCGACGTAGCGCAAACGGTCTTCGGTAGGCGACCTTATTTGCTGGCGAAGCCGGCTCTGGGCATCTTTTTGCTCCAGCGAAACAATCGGCGTTAAACCATCAATACCAATTTCCAGCCCCCGTAAGGCTTTTTGTAGCGACTCCTGAAAAGTCCGGCCGATTGCCATTACCTCACCTACGGACTTCATCTGTGTCGTTAGCGTGTTGTCTGCCTGGGGGAACTTTTCAAACGTGAAGCGCGGAATCTTTGTCACGATATAGTCGATCGACGGTTCAAAAGAGGCCGGTGTTACACCTCCCGTGATTTCATTAGACAGCTCATCCAGTGTGTAACCGACTGCAAGCTTCGCTGCGACCTTCGCAATCGGGAACCCGGTTGCCTTGGATGCGAGAGCAGAAGACCGGGAAACCCTCGGGTTCATCTCAATCACGATCAGGCGGCCAGTATTTGGCTCAACGGCAAACTGGACGTTTGAACCACCAGTCTCAACGCCAATGACCCGCAACACATCGAGAGACGCGTTGCGCATCATCTGATATTCCTTGTCGGTTAACGTCTGTGCCGGAGCAACGGTAATCGAGTCGCCCGTGTGAACACCCATTGGATCAAGGTTTTCAATCGAACATATAATGATGCAATTGTCATTTTTATCCCGGACAACTTCCATTTCATATTCTTTCCAGCCAATCAGCGACTCATCAATCAACAATTCGCTGGTTGGTGACAGGTCGAGGCCCCTGAGACAAATCTCTTCGAAGTCCTCCATGTTATAGGCAACGCCGCCGCCTGAACCACCCATCGTAAATGAAGGGCGAATGACACAGGGAAAACCCAACATGGGTTGGACCTGTTTGGCCTCTTCTAACGAATGGGCAATGGCGTTTTTCGCGGTCTCTAATCCAATTGACTTCATGGCGACATCAAACTGCTGACGGTCTTCAGCCTTGTCGATCGCCTCTTTCGTTGCTCCGATCAATTCGACATTATATTTCTCAAGGACGCCTTCCCGTGCCAAATCCAACGCGCAGTTCAATGCTGTCTGTCCGCCCATGGTTGCAAGAATCGCATCGGGGCGCTCCAGCGCGATGATGTTCTCAACATGTTGCCAGATAACCGGCTCGATGTAGGTGGCATCAGCCATGTCCGGATCTGTCATTATCGTGGCCGGATTAGAGTTCACTAGAATGACCCGGTAGCCTTCTTCACGTAGCGCTTTACACGCCTGCGCCCCGGAGTAATCAAACTCACAGGCCTGCCCGATGACAATGGGCCCCGCACCAATGAGCAAAATGCTTTCTATGTCAGTTCTCTTTGGCATTTATTGGTTATGCTCCCTCATCAGCTCAATGAAATGATCAAACAAGGGGCCAGCATCATGGGGGCCAGGGCTTGCTTCCGGGTGTCCCTGGAAGCCAAAAGCGGGTCGATCCACTAATTGGATACCCTGGATTGTGTCATCGAACAGCGAACGGTGTGTCACTCTCACGTTATCCGGCAGCGCGACTTCATCGATGCAGAAGCCATGATTCTGGCTGGTTATCAGCACCGTACCGTCTTCCAGGTTTTTTACCGGATGGTTGGCACCGTGGTGACCATGACCCATCTTCTTCGTTTTCATTCCAGAGGCGAGCCCGAGGAGCTGTAAGCCGAGGCAAATACCAAATACCGGAATCTTCGTCTTCAATATTGCCGTTATCGCCTGGATCGCATAGTCACAGGGCCCGGGATCCCCTGGGCCGTTAGATAAAAATACGCCATCCGGGTTCAGTGCCAAAACTTCGGTCGCAGAGGTCTGCGCTGGCACTACAGTCAGCCTGCAGCCCCGGTCTGCCATTAACCTGAGTATGTTTTTCTTAACACCAAAGTCGTATGCAACCACATGGAACTCGGTCTCGGTCTCGGCTGAGTATCCCCGCCCGATCTTCCAGCTTCCTTCCTGCCACTCATAGGGCACAGGCGATGTAACAACTTTCGCCAGGTCCATACCCTCAAGCCCGGCAAAGCCTTTCGCCGCCTCGAGTGCTCCTGAGATTACACTTTCCGACAGGTCTGGCCCTGCCACTATGGCACCATTCTGGGAGCCCTGATCACGAAGGACCCGGGTTAGCTTTCTGGTATCTATCTCAGCTATCGCTACGACACTTCGGGCAACAAGGTAATCACCAAGAGACATCTCGCTGCGCCAGTTGCTGGCCATCAGAGGTAAATCACGAATCACCAGGCCCGTCGCCCAGATTTCCCGAGATTCCTCATCTTCAAGCGTAACGCCAGTATTGCCAATATGCGGATGGGTCAGCGTAATAATCTGCCTGGCATAAGAGGGGTCGGTGAGTATCTCCTGGTAGCCGGTAATCGACGTATTGAAGACGACTTCTCCGACGACAAGACCATCAACGCCAATAGCAGTACCCTCGAACAGCATACCGTTTTCGAGTGCAAGTACTGCTCTACTATCCAAGCGCGAGTCTCCAAGAAAAGTTAAAATGAACGTGCCGATCGAAAAAAAGCGAGACGGAAATTGCTTCCATCTCGCCTTTCAATTCTGTTTACACGGGTGTGTCATCCTAAGCGCAGCATTCTAGTCGAGGTGCACTTTTGTTTCCAGTCATTCGACTGACTTTAACCCATCAGCCAGTATCTTTATTGAAGGGTATTAGTGAGCCCTCAGCGTTACCTGGCACATTCGAATTTAGGCCTGATCATGTCCAGAGATTTAAACCTGCCTGGTAGTCCACCATAAAAGAGCCCTCAGCGTTACCTGGCACATTCGAATTTAGGCCTGATCATGTCCAGAGATTTAAACCTGCCTGGTAGTCCACCATAAAAGAGCCCTCAGCGTTACCTGGCAAGCCCAAGTACGTCCAGCATGTCATAGCGACCCGGAACCTGGCTTACAATCCAACCGGCCGCCCGGAGAGCCCCTTCTGCAAAGTTGGCCCGGCTCTGTGCCCTATGAGTGATTTCCAGACGTTCGCCACCAGCGATAAACATAACCGTATGCTCACCGACTATCTCACCTCCGCGAACCGCATGAAACCCAATGGTTTCACGATCACGGGCACCGGTTAGCCCATGCCTTCCATGCCGGGAGACAGAAGCCAGGTCTCGCCCGAGCCCTTTCGCGACATGTTCACCCAGACTGAGCGCCGTACCTGATGGCGCATCTACTTTATGACGATGATGCGATTCAATAATCTCAACATCCACCGTGTCGCCGAAAATGCCGGCCGCCATCTCAACTAATTGAAAGGTTGCGTTAACCCCAATACTGTAATTACTGGCGAACACCACGGGGACAGAGCTGCTGATTTCGTCCAGCCTGGCTGTTTGACTTTCAGACAATCCGGTTGTGCCGATCACCATGCGAGTGCCTGCCTTATGGCAGATTTCCAGATTCTTTTCGGTTGCAACAGCAATGGTGAAATCAATCAGTACATCGATATCGGCCACCACCTGTGCCAGGTCATCAGCAATGGAAACACCCATCTCACCAATACCCGCAACGATCCCAGCGTCCTGGCCAATAACCTGCAGGCCCGGTAGATCAACAGCCGCCGCCAGGTCCAAGTCCGGTGATTCCTGAA
Organism: Gammaproteobacteria bacterium; assembly: GCA_012961165.1. Taxonomy (GTDB): domain Bacteria; phylum Pseudomonadota; class Gammaproteobacteria; order Pseudomonadales; family Azotimanducaceae; genus UBA9659. The sequence continues at coordinate 19,063 of DTZW01000068.1, forward strand.
TCATCTTGACCAGGGTTTTCCCCATTTTTCCGGCAGCGCCGACTACACCTACTCTGGGCACGAGCTTTCCTGAAGTTAATTAACGTTGAGGGAGGATAGCGAATTGAGACCGGTAGTGTCTAATCGGTCAGGGCGTCGACGAAACGCTTGACCCGGCTGAACCAGCCAGATTGCTGGGGTCTTTGTTTCTCACTGGTATGCTCGGCAAATTCGTTCAGCAATTCTTTTTGCTTACCGGAGAGGTTCACCGGTGTTTCAACAATCACCCGGCAGAACAGGTCCCCAATGCCACCGCCTCTTACCTGGGTGACGTTGACACCTTTACCTCGCAAGCGGAACTGCTTGCCTGTCTGGGTTTCTGACGGGATCTTGAGATTCACACGACCATCAAGAGTCGGCACTTCGAGCTCTCCGCCCAAAGCCGCATCAACAAAGCTCACAGGTACATCACAGTAAAGATGTTCGCCGTGCCGGGTGAATATGTCGTGATCACGAACCTCCATTTGCACATACAGATCACCGGCCGGCCCACCCATCGCGCCTGCTTCGCCCTGCGCACTGAGCCGAATTCGGTCGCCCGTATCTACGCCAGGAGGTACTTTCACAGACAGTGTCTTGGTTTCCTGGGTTCGACCCTGACCGTTGCATTTGACGCAGGGTTCCCTAATGATTTTGCCCTGACCACGACATCTGGGACAGGTCTGCTGTATCGAAAAAATTCCCTGTCGGGCCGATACCTGGCCCATGCCACCACATTGGATACAGTCAGTGGCAGAGGTACCTTTTTCTGCACCCGAGCCATGGCATTCAACACAATTAACCAGCGTTGGCACCTTGATCGTTGGATTCCAGCCCTTGAAGGCCTGTTCAAGGCTCAGGTTAAGGACGTATCGAAGATCTGCGCCACGACTGGGACCACCTCTGCGGCCACCGCCACCTGCGCCCCCGAAAATATCGCCAAAGACATCTTCGAAGATCGAGCCAAACCCGCCACCACCGCCAGCGCCAGAACCACCGACCGCAGCATGACCAAACTGGTCATAAGCCTGCCTTTTTTCAGCGTCCATCAATACTTCTGCCGCCTCACTGGCCTCTTTGAACTTCTCTTCTGAACTCGCATCGTCCGGATTACGATCAGGATGGTGCTTCATGGCAAGACGACGATAGGCTTTTTTAATCGCCTGCTCGGAAGCATTCCGCTCTACGCCGAGGACTTCATAGTAATCTCGTTTTGCCATAACTATTCTTCTTTACCTTTCAATACAATACAAAACAACGCAGCTTGACCCGCGTTGCTTACATACTGCCTTGAAGTAAACCAGACGATTACTTCTCGTCTTTAACTTCCTCGAACTCAGCGTCCACTGCGTCCGGATCACCTCCGGAATCTGCAGGACCCGCATCAGCTTCCTGTTCAGCTCCTTCCTGAGCCTCAGCATACATGCGCTGCGCCAGAGAGGAAGAGGCTTCTGTCAGTTTCTGCGTTTTGGCCTCAATGTCGTCCTTGTCATCTGACTTAAGCGCCTCTTCAAGCGCTGAGATTGCGCCTTCAATGGCGGTCTTTTCTGATTCCTCAACCTTGTCGCCCGCTTCTTCCAACGTCTTCCTGGTCGCATGAATCATGCCGTCAGCCATATTACGCGCACCAACCAGCTCTTCAAACTTAAGGTCTTCATCAGCATGTGACTCGGCATCACGAACCATTTGCTCGACTTCTTCATCAGACAAACCGCTTGAAGCCTTAATCACAATGGACTGTTCCTTGCCGGTAGCCTTGTCCTTCGCTGACACGTTCAGGATTCCGTTGGCGTCCAGGTCAAAACTGACTTCAATCTGTGGCGTACCTCGAGGAGCCGCGGGAATATCGGCCAAATCAAATTGACCAAGAGATTTGTTCTGGACCGCCTGCTTTCGCTCACCCTGCAAAACATGAATGGTCACGGCCGGCTGGTTATCGTCAGCGGTCGAGAAGACCTGTGATTTCTGGGTAGGAATCGTCGTGTTCTTCTCTATCAGCGCACTCATCACGCCGCCCATGGTTTCAATACCCAACGACAGTGGAGTCACGTCAAGTAGAAGCACATCTGTAACTTCACCCGCTAAAACAGCAGCCTGGATAGATGCACCCAGAGCAACAGCTTCGTCAGGGTTTACATCTTTTCGAGCATCCTTGCCGAAAAATTCCTTTACCTTCTTCTGCACCAGAGGCATACGCGTCTGGCCACCCACGAGGATAATGTCATCAATCTTGGAAACGCTGACGTCAGCGTCCTTCAGCGCAATGCGAAGTGGCTCAAGCGTCCGCTCAACCAACTCTTCAACGAGAGACTCCAGTTTGGCCTGGGTTACCTTGATAACAAGGTGCTTAGGCCCAGTGTTATCCGCCGTGATGTATGGCAGGTTAACCTCAGTCTGGCCGCTGGTTGACAGCTCGATCTTGGCTTTTTCCGCGGCTTCCTTCAGGCGCTGCAACGCCAGCGGGTCGTTATGCAAATCCATAGCGTGTTCTTTTTTGAACTCGTCAGCCAGGTATTCAATCAGGCGAAGGTCAAAATCCTCGCCACCGAGAAAGGTATCGCCGTTAGTTGACAGCACTTCGAACTGTTTCTCGCCATCGACATCTGCAATTTCAATGATCGAGATATCAAAAGTACCACCGCCAAGGTCATAAACAGCGATAGTTGAATCGCCAACCGACTTATCCATGCCATAGGCAAGCGCCGCCGCCGTGGGCTCGTTGATAATTCGCTTGACTTCAAGGCCCGCGATTTTACCGGCATCTTTAGTGGCCTGGCGCTGCGAATCATTGAAGTAAGCCGGAACAGTGATGACAGCGTCAGTCACCGTTTCACCAAGATAGTCTTCGGCAGTTTTCTTCATCTTACCCAGCACCTGGGCGGAAACCTGTGGCGGCGCCATTTTTTGGCCTTTGACCTCGACCCACGCATCACCGTTGTCGGCCTTCACAATCTTGTAAGGCACCATCTTAATGTCACGCTGAACGACGTCGTCGTCAAATTGCCGACCGATAAGTCGTTTTACTGCGAACAGGGTGTTTTCGGGGTTGGTAACTGCCTGCCGTTTCGCAGACTGACCGACCAATATCTCGTCGTCATCGCTGTAGCCAACAACGGACGGTGTCGTTCGATCACCTTCCGAGTTTTCAATAATTCTCGGCTCCTTACCCTCCAGGACCGCAACACAAGAGTTGGTTGTTCCGAGGTCAATACCAATGATCTTACCCATTTCGTTTCTCCATTCTCACCACAGCTCTTGGTGGCGTAATCAATTATTAGTAACCGCTATATTGTTACGATGCCCGGTAATTCAAGGTCCGGGCCCGTAAATTTATTCTGTCGTTTCTGGAGCCGGGTCTACAGGCGGTTGATCCGCCGGCGCCTTGGTGACCATCACCATGGCCGGCCGCACCAGCCGGCCATTTAACTTGCAGCCCTTTTGGACAACTGCGAGTACTGAGTTTGGTTCCATATCAGGATTCTCAACCATTGACATGGCCTGGTGCTCATTAGGATCAAATGGCTCACCAACCGGATCGATAATCTCCACCCCTTCCTTAATGAGCGTATCCACCATCAATTTGTGACAAAGTCGCACGCCTTGCGCAATCGCGTCCGCGTCGTCACCAGTTGACTCGATGGCTTTCTCTAGGCTGTCGACCACGGGAAGCATGTTCTGGACAAACTTTTCCACGCCAAACTTGTGGGCATTTTCGACGTCCCTTGCCGTCCGCCGTTGCAAATTCTGCATCTCAGCTTCTGCACGCAGCGCCAGATCCCTAAATTTCTCAACTTCTAACAGCGCAATCGCCAAGGCCTCGTCGCCCAGGAGCTCCAACTCATTGTCAGAACCCTGCTGGCCCGAGGGAACATCCCCGTTATCAGCTTCTATCTGTTCCAGCACCTCTTGTTCCAGCACCTCTTGTTCCGGCGCCTCTTGTTCCGGCGCCTCTTGTTCCAGGGCCTCTTGTTTCAGGGCCTGGTTTTCAAAGGTTTCTTCTCCAGATTCAGGCGTTTGCTTCGCCTCATCTTCGGGCAATGCCATATAAAACTCCCGCGTAACGGTTCACAGAAATAAACGTACAGGCTATATGGGGATTAGAGCCCCACCATTCAAGGGGACTAGAGAAAAGCTGAGGAGAAATTATCGACGATTTGTCTCGAGGGCGGCGCTAAGGAGCCTTGCGGTAGCATCAACAATAGGGATAACGCGGTCGTAGGCCATCCTGGTCGGCCCAATAACGCCCAATACACCGACAAGATCACCATCAACATGGTATGGAGAGGTCACCAAAGAGCACTCATCCAGGACACTGTAGCCAGACTCGTTGCCGATAAAAAGTTGTACTCCTTCTGAATCCATACAACGATCGAGCAGATGGAGAATGTCACCTTTCATCGAAATCGCCCGCAACAGCTGGCGGATATCATCTAGAGCCTGATCGGTTGCGAGGAGATTCTCCTGGCCTTTTACGACAAAATCACTGATTTCCTCTCGATCGAAAGCCTGGTCTGCCACTTCGAGCGTGGTCTGCATCAGCGAGTTCATGTTTTCACGATCCGAACGCATCAACGTTACCAGTCGTTCATGAACATTACCGAGCACCTCACCCATAAAATGCTGGTTGATGAAATTAGACGCCTCTTTGAGCTGTATCTCTGTGTAGGTTTGTTTTGTATAGATCACCCTGTTTTGGACCTCATGATCATCGAGGACCAGGATAACCAGCACGCGGTTACCCTCGAGACTTAGAAAATCAACATGCCGAAGGGTCACCTGGTCACGCTTGGGGATAGTGACAAGCCCTGCCATACGGGTGAATTCCGAGAGAATCCCCGACGCAGACTCCACCAGTTCCTTTGAAGACATATCCGGGTCCAGGCTTCGATTCAGGCTGGCAAGGTCGTAAGTGTCAATCTGGTTGACCTTGATCAAAGTATCCACAAAGAGCCGATATCCAAGTGCAGTCGGGACACGACCCGCCGAGGTGTGCGGCGAACTCACGTAACCCAGCTCTTCAAGATCCGACATGATGTTACGGACCGTTGCAGGACTCACCGAAACGCTCGCAGAATCTGCCAGTGTTCTGGATGCGACAGGCTGGCCATCTGCTATATATTGCTCGACCAGGGTCTTGAGCAATATCCGGGACTTTTGGTTCAGTGAACCTGGATTGGACATTAGATCTGCCTCATTGGGGATTAGATACTAACCAAGGACCGGCAAGGAGACAATCGCCTGTTGGGCTACAAATCATCAAACGGCGCACTTAGATCAGCTCCGGATTGCTTTTCAATTGCCAGAGTTAGTGACATCAGGGTTAAATAGGCACGTGCTAAGCCATCTATCTATTAAATCATTAACCCTGGTTGACCAGCTGGAGCTGGAATTCAATAAGGGTATGAGCGTCATTACAGGCGAAACCGGTGCAGGTAAGTCCATTTTGCTTGGGGCGCTTGGCCTGGCCCTGGGTGATCGGGCAGACAGCTCCCTGATTGCAACCGGAGCTGCAAAAACTGAGGTCAACGCTATCTTCGACCTGCAGGACCACACCGAAGCATTAGCCTGGCTAACTGAACGTGAGCTCATCGATGGTGATCAGTGCATTCTTCGCCGCGTTGTGTCACGGGACGGCCGATCGCGGGCTTTTGTTAATGGCAGCTCCACAACCCTGCAGGAACTCAAAACGCTGAGTGAGATGCTGCTTGATATCCACTCCCAGCACGAACACCAGTCCCTGTTAAAGAAAGAAAGCCACGAGAGAATGCTCGATGAGTTCGGCGGACTCACTCCGCTAGTGTCAGAAGTGAGGACGTTATTTAAATCCCTGAGCGCGGCCAGGGATAAGCTCTTCAAAACCCGAACTGACGCCGAAGAGCAGTCTGCCCGGGTTCAACTACTCAGTTACCAGGCCGAAGAACTCGCGACTCTGGCGATCCAGCCGGATGAAACCGGGCAACTTGAGAACGAACTAAAACGGCTCAGTTCAACGGGTGAAATACAGGAGAAACTCGCCGAAGCACTGGCGCTTTGTAACAGGGAAACTGACAGCAGCGCATCAACTCAACTGACCCGCACGCTAAGACTACTCTCAGACATCGAGGACAACGCCATCAGGCCGATCGTTGAGATGCTCGCCAGTGCCTTGATCCAGCTTGACGAGGCAACTTCAGATCTCTTGTCGGTGAGCGAGAAGTTTGAATCAAACCCCACAAAACAACGGGAAGTTGAAGGTCGACTAAGCGATATCTATGAGATCGCCAGGAAACACAAAATCCAGCCTGATGAGCTGGCTACCCTGACCAACCGCATTCAGGACGAACTTGACCAGATACTCAATGCCGAAACAATTATCAAGGAACTCGAGCAACAGGTAGCCACCGCAGAAACCGAATACCAGGTCCTCGCAGAAAAACTCACCAAATCCAGGTTGGGAAAGGCGAAGCGATTGCAGCCAGAAGTCACAAAAGGTTTACAGGGCCTTGGGATGGATGGCGCAAAGTTCGAAGTGTCACTCGGCGGGTCACCTAGCTGGTCACAGACAGGTATGGATGATATCGAATTCAGGATATCTACTATCCCAGGCTCCAAACCAGGCTCTCTGGCAAAGATAGCCTCCGGCGGTGAACTCTCTAGAATCAGCCTGGCGATCCAGGTCATCACCGCCAGGACATCGCGAACGCCGACGCTTATCTTCGATGAAGTTGATGTGGGTGTCGGTGGCGCCACTGCGGAAGTTGTTGGTTCACTGCTCCGCAAACTAGGAGGGCACGCCCAGATTATTTGCGTAACTCATCTGCCCCAGGTTGCTGCCCAGGGCCACCATCATTATGTGGTCGCTAAATCGACCACTAAAAAAAGCGCGACAACGACTGTCGTCCAGCTAACTGAAGAAGAGAAAGTTGACGAGATTGCCAGAATGCTCGGTGGCGTAGAGAAAACTGACCTCTCGCTTGCCCACGCCGAAGCCATGCTTTCGGGGGTAGAGAGCCCTCAGCGACATAAAGAGCCCTCAGCGGGTTGTGATAAAGAGCCCTCAGCGACATAAAGAGCCCTCAGCGGG
>DTZW01000068.1:26281-41050 GCA_012961165.1 Gammaproteobacteria bacterium
GTTGTGAAAAAGAGCCCTCAGCGGGTTGTGATAAAGAGCCCTCAGCGTGATAAAGAGCCCTCAGCTTCTTTTTTGTCGGCACTCCGGGCACAACCCATACATATTGAGGCTGTGATCCGTCAGCTCAAACCCGAGTTTATTCGCAACATTCCTCTGGAGTTGTTCAATTTCATCGTCCGCAAACTCTTCTACACGACCACATCTGATACAAACAATATGGTCATGATGTTTATCTGAGGACAGCTCAAAGACCGAATGACCGCCTTCAAAATTGTGCCGAACGACCAATCCGGCCTGTTCAAACTGCGTAAGTACCCGATAAACAGTCGCCAGACCGACCTCTTCGCCATTTTGTAGTAACAATTTGTAGACATCTTCAGCGCTGACGTGATGTACTTCCGACCTTTCAAGGATCTGGAATATCTTTACTCTTGGTAAAGTGATCTTCAGACCGGCGTCTTTGAGTTCTTGGGATTCGGCAGGCATCGTCGTTAGCTAAGTTGTAGTCCGTGCTTAAGTATAGGTGAGTTAAGTATAGGTGAGTTAAGATCTTGAGAATAGAAGTCCCTCGCGGGGTAAAACAAAGTATGGTTAATTTCATAACCAATTGAAATAGAAAAAGCGTAGATAATCCATTGATTCGAATTACTGTAGTCCTCCTTCTTGTTGCCGCCCTAACAGCCTGCTCTACATTCAGGTTTCCTGGCGTACACCGAATTAGCATTCAACAGGGAAACGTCGTCACTCAGCAGATGGTTGACAGGCTAAAACCCGGTATGACCAAAAGCCAGGTGAAGTTTGTCCTGGGTAATGCAGTGATTGACGACCCGCTCGAAGCTGATCGATGGGACTATGTGTACTCTATTCAACTTCCAAACGGAAGCGTTATCCGCAAATTACTCTCCGTATTCTTTGTTGATGAACGCCTGTCGCATTTCATGGGCGATTTCATCCCAACCGACGAATACGACGCCTTAGCCAAGACAGCCAGCAAAGACTAGGTCTTTTTGTTTGCCTGGGTCTCTTTGCTTGCCTGGGTCTCCGCCCGTCGTCGCCTCGCATCCTTTGCATTTGTAATCAGCGAACGATAAATCTGTACCCTGTCTCCTGACTGAACCACATAGGCTTGCGGTTTCACTTCCATCCACACGCCCACTGGCAACGCCGACAGGTCATAATTCGGAAAATGTGACTCAATACAGGACAGTCGAACCGCATCACGGATCAAGGTGCCTAGCGGTACTTCGAGTTGAATTACTTGCTGCTTTTCTGGCACTGCAAATACAACTTCGATCGCCACGGTTTCTTCAATCATTACTGTACAGAACCTTTGCCCGGTCACAGAATGCCTCAACAAGACTATCTGCCACCTGCTCAAACACCTTCCCAAAAGTTGCATTTAACATTCTTGAATTGAAATCAAATGTTAAGTTCATTTCCGTCTTACAGCCATCATTGCCTAATTGACTGAATAACCAGTAGCCATTAAGTGAGGTGAACGGGCCCTCGACTAACTGAAGGTCAATTCTTTCCGGACCTACCAGCTTATTCCGGGTGGTGAACTGCTGACTAACACCAGCTTTCGTTAAAGTCAGTCTCGCGACCATAAATTCGGGCGAAGATTCGATCACTTCGCTCCTTGAACAGGATGGAAGATAGTCCTGATACGACGCCACATCATGGACCACATCAAACATCTGTTTGGCTGAAAACGGTAACAGGGCGGATCTGGAAATTTCTTTCACAGGAACCCGTTAACCCACAAAAGTCATGACGAACACTACAAAAATACAAACAGGAGCGATAATGCGCATCAACACCCTGAGCAGCTTAATCACAATTTCAGATGTCCCTTCGAGTTGTTCCGCTAAGATTTTCTGGTCAAGAAACCAGCCTGCAAACAAGCCGATCAGAAATCCGCCAAGCGGCAAAATGACGTTGTTGGATACAAAGTCCATAGTGTCGAAGAAGCTTCTGCCTGGCAAGAGTGTGACATCGGACCAGATGTTGAATGAAAAGGCACTTCCAAGCCCAAGCAGCCAGGCAAGACCACCGACGATGATCGCGCCGGTTACCCGTGAAACTTTTACTTTCTCAACCAGCCACGCAACTGCGGGTTCCCCCATAGATATTGCAGATGTGATCGCCGCAAAAGAAACCAGGAGAAAGAACAGCGTGCCAAACAACTGGCCACCGGCCATCTGGCCAAATGCGAGCGGCAGGGTAATAAACATAAGACCCGGCCCCGCGGAAGGTTCAAGCCCGTGGGCAAATACGATCGGAAAAATAACCATGCCGGATAACAGTGCAACCGCGGTATCCAAAACCGCAATAGTTACGGCAGAACTAACAATCGACGCTCCTTTCGGCAAGTAGGCCCCATACGCCATGATCGCTCCCATTCCAAGGCTCAACGTGAAGAACGCCTGCCCCATCGCAATCAACATTGACTCACCTGAGAACTGATCTGTTTTGAATGCAAACAGGAATGACATGCCCTCAACGAAATGCCCGCTGCTTATCGCAGCCCAAAACACGAGCAAAACCAGGAGCACAAACAATGCAGGCATCAGGTATTTCACTGTCGTCTCCAGACCTTTGCCTACACCGCGAGCCGCGATAAATGTGGTTAGCAACATGAATAGTGAATGCCAACCAACCACCACCCAAACGTTACCAGTGAAACCACTAAACTGGGCGCTCGCAAAGTCGCCATCAGCACCCACAAATACTCCGCTCGCCATCTCAAACAGGTAAGCCACCGACCAACCCGCTATGACTGAATAGAAAGATAGAATCATGAAACCAGCGATCGCGCCCAACCAGCCAATCACCTGCCAGCCACCCCAGGCACCGGATTGCGCCGCCAGGTCCTGCATAGTGTTGATTGGGCTTTTTCTGCCAGCACGGCCGAGCGCGATTTCCGCAATCATGATGGGCACGCCAACCATGAAAATGCAGGCCAGATAAGCAATGACAAAGGCGCCACCACCATTTTCCCCCGCGACATAAGGGAATCGCCAGATGTTACCCAAACCGACCGCAGACCCTGCTACCGCGAGGATAAACATCAATCGGGAGGACCACATACCGTGTGTAGATTCAGACATCAATGCTACCTCTCACTCTTATAACTATTCATTGTGAATTATTTTTTCTGCCCACAAGCCCTATTACGAAAGCCTCGTTAACATCGCCCCTTCTGGCGGCATTCCGAGTAAGACCCGGCCCCCATCTTCCATGTGAAGGCCAGCTACCGTTAAGTGTTGCCTCACCACTCGCACATCCCGACCGATTCTCTCCAGCGGGTGGCTCTGGAAATTCGCAGACGTGCCCGCAGCATCGCTCACCAGGTCGACGGCTTCCACACAACCTCGCACAGCATCAGAACAGGCTATCTGGAATATCGCACGCTCCCGGGTGGTAATGTGCTCTTCGTTTAATACTTGCTGCCAAAGTTCCGCTACAAGTTCCATGAGTAACGCGCGGGAGGCAAGCACTCGAACTTCGGCTTCTGCGATCGCCCGATGGGCACTTGGCCTTTCACGCAAACTTTTACTCGAAAACCTGGGCATCTTGCCTGCCGCCAATTCAACGAAGGCATCCAGGCCAGCGCGTGCCAACCCTAGACTGACTGCCACTTTGTTGTAGGCGAGTCTTACCCCCGTTGGAAAACGCATCAGTGGCTGGTCAGACCGTGCCGATCCAATGGCCGGCAGTACATGGTTATCTGGCACGAAGGCATCTTTGACGTGGACATCATGGGAACCAGACCCTCTCATGCCGCCGACATACCAGGTATCCTGGATCTCAAACTCAGGTAACTGAACAATCGCGGCAAAACGTTGCGTTCCTCGCTCACCGTCCTCTACAAGATTGACGGTCGCACTAAACAGAGAGGCATTATGGCAACCGGAAACAAACTGCCACTGTCCATTAACCCTATAGCCACCATCCACTTTCTCTGCCGTGCCGACCGCAGCTGTAGATCCGCAAAGAACGACCATAGGATCTTTAATAAGGTATTCGCATTCACCGAAACTTGGCGCCATCAACCCGAAGGTTTCAACGCCTATCATCAGATTCCATCCTGCAGATCCATCAAAACGGGAAATCGTCTCAATGGTTTCAATCTGGGTCATTGGGTCTGACTCTTCACCGGAATAAGCCCTCGGGGCGCCAATTCGATAAAGCCCGTTTTCCGCAAAGGCGACGGCGACTTCTTTTGAAAGGTGACGATTACCATCCGCATCATCTGCGTGCTTTCGTACCAGGGCTTCCAGGGCCTGGGCTCTCTGGACGGGAGATATCGTTGGGAAATTCATCGGCAGATCATACACTTCTCCCTATGTTCTTAACTACTCCTAGCAGGACAAATGTATATAATGACGCCCCCGCAGGAACGAGTAGCAGATTGTGACTGGCAAGAAAAAGCCGAAGGTCCAATCCAACACTATCGCCCGGAACAAGAAGGCCAAGTTCGACTATTACCTGCATGATCGATTCGAAGCTGGTGTCGCACTTGAAGGGTGGGAAGTGAAATCGCTTAGGGCTGGTAAATGCCAGCTCGGGGATACCTATATCCTGCTTAAGGGCGGCGAAGCCTTTCTTCTTGGCTGCAATATAACGCCCATGGCCGCTGCTGCTGCCCATGTTGACGCAGATCCCACAAGAACCCGGAAGCTACTCCTGCACAAAAGAGAAATAGCCCGGCTGATCGGAGCAACACAGCAAAAGGGCCAAACCTGCATTCCTGTCTCGCTCTACTGGAAGTCAAACAAAGTGAAATGTGAAATCGCACTGGCTTCCGGCAAGAAGGAACACGACAAGCGGGCAACCCTGAAGGAACGCGACTGGGGCCGGGATAAATCCCGGATTATGAAAGAGAACCAGACCTAACCTCTCAAGAATCAGCCACCCTAACAGAAGCAGAGCTTCTGCCCGCAAAGCGAAAACTAACCCGCAGAGTCATTTCGAGCAAAGCCACAGGATCTCTGCTTGAATTCTCTTTAAAACCCCGCCCCAGAGAAGTGTTACAATATTGATTATGGGGGCGACTTGGCTTCGACGCCGGTTGCGAAACCTGAAGTGCATGTCGAGAGGGTAGTGACTCTCGTTAATAAATCGCTGTAACTTCTTATAGTTGCCAATGACGAAAACTACGCACTAGCTGCCTAAAAACTCTTTTTTAAGAACTTTTTAGATTAGCTTGACCCGGGGCGAATGTGCCCATGTATTCAAACCGGGTGCGCGACTCATGGGACCGCTGCCAGACCCCGCTTGTGGTTAAAGCAGCTAAACTTAAAGCAAGCTCGCCTTTCAATCCCTGTTTGTCGGGCCAGTGGAAGGTTAAACAGTAGACAAAATAAGCATGTAGAACTGAGGGCAGAGAACTGACGGACGCGGGTTCGATTCCCGCCGCCTCCACCAAATACCAGGAACAAGTCCTACGGTTTTTGCCGTAGGCAGTTTACCGTGCGCACGCAATCACCATATCCTGAAGTGACAGGGCAGGGAGATTGGTAGCCCAGGTACCCCGGTGAACTTCGCCTTCTATTTTCAAACCGTTTTTCTCATAGGCCGACCTAATAAAGCCTTCATCAATCGCAATCGCATTCTCGGGATCAATCTCTGTCGCCGAGAGTGAATGCCCATCAACTGGAAATCTGAAGACGACAGCACTTTCACCACAACTGATTGCCGCCCGGGAATCCTCACCAAGCAAGAAGAACGAAGCGAGGCAACGTCCACCGGGTTTCAGGCACCGGGAAATTTCTTTCAGGTAGTGTGCAATATCAGCTGGTCGCATATGCGTAAAAACCGAGGCGAGAAAAATGACATCGAATTCGTCGTCCGGAAAGGGGAACGGGTAGTCTGAGCTTTGGTATTGCCCTCCGGGATTGTAATAACTGTTAAAGACATCCGCATGATGGAATGTAAAGTTCTCGTGGGCAACGTACGCTTGCTCGCACCAGTCAACGCCACTCTTCACAATTTCCAGACCTGTGTAGCGACCCTCTGCTGATAGAAACCCCGTGAGCGGGAGAGCCATGCGACCCTGGCCACTGCCAATATCCAGGACCTGCCCTCCCGGGGTGAGCCCGGTGAACTGAACCAGCGTTTCAAGAAACGCACGACCATCTGCAATGAAATCGCCGCGCCCAATAAAGGTGTGCCTGCGCGCAGGAACCATTGGGTGCCCGCGACCCAACACAAAGTCCGCAAGGTCAAACCAGGCATCGTAACTGTATTGAAGAATTCGTTTGATGGATTGCGGTACGTACTGCTTTATCTGCAAAGCTACTCCGAATCGCGAATTTATAGCCTGAGCATGGATGAATACCAAAACCGTCTGCGGGTTCGGGGCAAGCCGCTAGAAAGTGGTGACCCGAAGACCGAAATCCTAAGTTGGCGAAAACACTTCAGGTGTATAGAAACCATGAAACTGGTGAGGCAAATGATGCTTTAACTTCAACGAACACACCTGGTCATTCACATCATCGGCACGATAGATCTGCAACTCGCTCTTGTGCTCGAATCCGTTATAGACAACTTCCATCAGATAGCCGTCATCTTCTTTCGTTGCATTTATCTTTGGCACAAATACGGGCTCTGAGCCATAACACCCGGGCGGCAATGCAACCACAGTCGCGTCTCCATCGTGGGTTACCCGTGATATACCATTAAAGAAACTGTTCGCGCCGTTATCTACGGAACAGGCTGTGTAGGTGACTTCATTCCTCGATCCGGTAAAGGCCGTATTAAACGTTGGAAATTCACATTCCGTATCCATGACCTGTTCGGATTTCAATTCACCCGTCTTCATGTTCAGGAAATAGCGCATATACCAGCCACCGCCAAATCGGCCGTCAGGATTAAAGACGTCCTGTAAGGTTTCGTTGGCACCGAAGTTGTCCTGGAACATTCCGTCGATAATAAGCTCATCGCCTTCTTCAAAAGCGTTACCGAAGTGGATGATTGCCCCGGGATCTGTTTCAAAGCGTTTCACTTCGGTCAGTGTATCCAGATCGACAACAACGATTTGCATGGGTATTGATTCATCAAACGTCACCTGATCAGAAATGGTCCTGGTCCCCATGATGACTGGCATCATGTTGCCGAACACAATAGAGCCCAGAAAGAAGATGGCGTACTTGTCTGACAGCGCAAAGTCATGACAGAAGGGGAAAGTATCCAGTGGAATCTGCGCCTTCTTAAATAAAGTTCCTTCCGGGTCAATGCGATACATATTGATGCAGAGCTTCGGCCCCTTAAGCCCAAAACCTGAAACTCCAGCACCATAGTTGATGTAGTCACCTGTTCTGGGGTGAACCTTGCCATGTGCGCTGAATACCATAGATGGCTCCAACTGACCGTCGTAGGTGAACTCACCAATGGTGTCGAGTGACCCTGGCTGAAGTTCCCAGGGTTTACCGCCCTCGTTTAGCGCCAGTAAATGTCCACCGTGATAAATCGTGCTGGTGTTAGCCGGGTTGGCAGGCATTTTCAGGAAGTTCGAAAGAAAACCGCCGGGTACCTGAGTACCAAATCCGCGGTACAGCACTTTTTGTGCAGCAGTCTCTTCTATGTACTTGGGTGTTCGCACATACCGATTGCGAAAATGTGCCTTGCCTTCATTAAAGGTGAACTGGCACAGCATGCCATCACCATCAAACCAGTGGCCGTATTTTGAATCACCAATACGCTGCCTGCCAGGACCATTCCTGTAGAAAGTACCTCTAATATCAGTGGGTAGTTCGCCCTCGACATCTTCAAGGTCGTAGTCATACTCCACGTCCAGGTTTTCCAATCCACCGTGGCAACTTGGAATTTCATTGGCGCCTAACGCTGATACGCTCATTGGTTTATCTCTTTAGTTTGTAATTTGTCTGAAATCGCTCGATAAAGTCTTCGCTTATGCGCCACTAGCATCCCGATGAGCGGTGTCGACATACCCGAAGGGTACGATTGAAAGGATAACCGATAATTCAATGCTGCGCTGCCTCCGGCGGCTTACCATCCAAAATTGAAACGCGCTCACCGTATCTAGCGAACCCCGCATAATCCCTGATCGCCTGGTGCTGAACACAACGGTTATCCCACATAACCAGTGTATTCGGGGTCCACTTTACCCGACACTGAAGTCGAGCATTCGTGGCGACGAAGTCATACAGGCCCGATAGCAACATATCACTCTCCCAGCGGGGTATATCCTCAATATGAGAGGTGAAACTGCCGTTCACGAAGAGCAGCGGCCTGCCGGTTTCCGGATGCCTGGCAATAATCGGATGACTCGCCTGTGGGTATTGCTGGCCGGCAGGCAGACTGATCCCGTAATTTCGAAGGTCAATTTCGCCATCGTGAAACGCAGTTTTTCCCATCAGAAGGGTCTTCAGGTCATTCGAGAGCTCACTAAACGCCTCATACATGTTGGCAAACACGGTATCACCGCCACCATTATCCGGGACCTTCGTCACATACAGCAGTGAAGCCATTGGCGGTATCACCTCGCAGCTGACATCCGAGTGCCAGGCCTCGCCGTTACTTTGTTTAGCATCGGCCGGGGTGTCGATGACAAAAATTTCAGGGTCGCCACCCTTATTTAAGCCACTCCGGTGGGATGGGTGCACATGCAGTTCGGCAAAATGATGAGCGAACTGCTTGTGGTCTTCCCGGGAAAGCACCTGGTCTCTGAATACCAGCACAAGATGCCGGAGAAAGAGTTCCCGAAGCCTTGCGATCGTATCCTTGTCCAGGGGCTGCGATATATCGAGTCCGGTGATTTCGGCACCAATACCTGGGGTAATGGCAGAAACTTCAATAATCATAGGCAGTTAGCGTAAACAATAGGTGCTGAATTAAAGCACAAATAAAAGCATCAACTGTAAACAGGCTTCAAAAAGTGATATTAATGCCCTACTTCTAAGCTTGCTAGGAATCCGCTATGTCAGAAGCAGCAGCCATCACACCCGAATTCAAAATGGACTTCAGCTATCCACCGGTGTTCGCAACGCCAGCCGAAGAACGCAAGGAGCGAAAACGCAAGCTAACGGCCGCGCTACGAGTGTTTGGCAAGTTCGGGTTTGATGAAGGTGTGGCTGGGCATTTCACCGTCCGGGACCCGGAGCGAACCGATCATTTCTGGGTTAATCCATTTGGTCGCTCGTTCAAACAGATGCGGGTCTCTGACCTGATCCTTGTCAATCACAGTGGCGATATAGTCGAAGGTAGCGGACTATTGAATCAGGCAGCTTTCGCTATTCACTCCCAGATTCACAAGAACCTGCCGCACGTCACTGCGGCAGCGCACACCCATTCCCTGTATGGAAAGACATGGGCTTCTTTGGGGCGCTTGCTTGACCCACTAACCCAGGACTCCTGCGCTTTCTATGAGGATCATGTGCTATTCAATGATTTTACAGGGGTGGTACTAGAGACATCAGAAGGCGAGAGAATTTCCAAGGCCCTCGGCACAAAGAAGGCCGCCATTCTCCAAAATCACGGTCTGTTGACGGTAGGCCAGACAGTTGATGAAGTTGCCTGGTGGTATATCAGTATGGAACGAACCTGCCAGGCACAGTTACTGGCAGAAGCTGCCGGGACACCGGTCAAGATACGACCTGATATCGCAACGCTGACCCAAAAACAGGTAGGTCAGCCTGGGGGCGGTTACTTCAGTTTTAAGCCGATCCATGATGTGATCGTGGCAGAACAGCCGGATATGTTTGACGACGAGTAACCTCGTAAACGGCGGATGATTACCGCGGCTCATCGTTAGAGCGCGGTAACACCGACCATTACCGCTTCGATGATCTATAGGCCCTGTAGGCGCGGGACAAAAAGTGCAAGGAAAAACAGCAATTGTGTTGGTTAATCTGGGAACCCCGGATGCTCCTGACGAAGGTTCTATCCGACGCTACCTGAAGCAGTTCCTGTCTGATCCAAGGGTCGTCAACCTGCCCCGCTGGCTGTGGCTGTCTATACTAAATCTTATTATCCTGCGGGTGCGTCCACCAAAACTGGTCGCGAAGTACAAGCTTGTCTGGGGCACGAAGGACGGGCCAATTCGTAACATTACCAATGCCCTCGCGAAACGTGTCAGCACCCTGATACCGGGGGTGCCCGTTGTGACAGCGATGACCTACGGCAATCCCTCGATGAGTGATGCCCTTCGTCAGGTTTCAGACGCAGAACGAATCATTGTCCTACCGCTGTTTCCCCAGTACGCGGGTGCAACCACCGGCGCTGTCCAGGACGCCCTTGAGCAGGCACTGGCCAATTCAACAGGTCGATACATGATTGATTTTGTTGACGAGTATCACACCCACCCAGGGTATATCGATGCGCTCGCGGTATCTGTTGAAAAGTCCAGGGCTTATCGGGATGGGACGCCGCGACTCGTGTTTTCATTTCACGGAATACCAAAAGCCCAGGCAGATAGCGGCGACCCCTACCCGCTTCAATGCCAGACCACCGCATCCCTGGTCGCGACTCGCCTGAACCTGCCAAAAGACCGGTGGATGTTGACCTTCCAATCCCGCTTCGGACCAGCCGAATGGTTGACGCCTTATACTGATATCACTATGGAGTCGCTCCCTGGTCAGGGAATCCATGACGTGCTTGTGGTTTGCCCGGGATTTTCTGTTGACTGCCTGGAAACCATAGAAGAAATCAAAATTCTTAACAGGGACATCTTCCTCGCGGCCGGAGGAAAGCGCTTCACCTATGTCAAAGCGCTGAACGCGTCCTGGGGCCACACGAACGTCATCCTGGATATCATCAACGAGTACCAGAAATGACCAGCCTGGTTGCAATCGGTGAGTGCATGGTCGAGCTAGTGCACCTGGATGGACAAACGCTGACGATTGGCTTTGCCGGTGACAGTTCAAACGCCATGGTTTACCTGCGCAGGTGGGCACCGGGGCTTGAGGTTTCGTTCCTCAGCGCACTTGGTGATGACCCTTACAGCAAGCAGATTCTATCGTTCTGGAAAGAATCAGGCATTCGGACGAACCACGTAAAAATTCTACCTGGAGAGTTACCAGGCCTGTCCATTATCCAGAACGAAACAAATGGCGAGCGCCACTTTTATTACTGGCGCGGCCAATCAGCCTATCGAAAACTCGTCCCTGCCGTTGGCGACGAATTGAATTTCAAAGAATTCAACTTCCTGTATCTCAGCGGTATCACCGTTGCCGCAACACCCAACGAGCACCGAACGACATTGCTCAACTGGATAGAGAAGGCAAAAAAAATGGGTATCACGATTGTGTTTGACCCTAATTACAGAGACAGACTTTGGAAGGATTCTCATGAAGCACGGGTAGTACTTGAGCCTTTCATTGACCTGACTGATCTGTTCCTGGCCTCGGACGACGACCTGAAAAGCTTATTACCAGATCAGGCTGACACCTCGTTTGTTTTGGAATTGATGGCAAGAGGCTGTTCCGAGGCGGTAATTCGCCGCGGGCCAAAACCCTGCGATATCTTTTACAACGGAAAGCATCTGCAGGTAGATGCGGTGAACACTACCCCAATCGACACTACCGGTGCGGGTGATTCATTTAACGGCACCTATCTCGCCTGCCGCATACAGGGCGTTACACCCGAGAACGCAGCCAGACAAGCCCACACTATTGCCGCCCAGGTAGTGGCGCACAAAGGCGCAGTCATTCCAGCGTAGTAACGAAGCCAGTCACTTAAGTCTAGATTTAGTGTGCAGGTTCGTTTCGCCAGCAGAGATAGCCGGACAGTCATAGATACGTGATAATAATGGCACCAGGGAAAGCCATCAAGCCCCCTTACACATAAAGGATTTATAGAAATGAGCACTGTTTTCTTCCTACTCTCCATCCTTTACGTCTGGATGGCCTGGAATCTTTATCACCCTAATTTCCATCATCCAAAAGTATCTATCTTAAGTTTCGCTGTCGGCTTGCTTGCCGGTGAACTCGGCCTGCATGTTATCTTCTGGCAGGCAATGACCGTTGCGTTTTTGGTCCTTGTTGGTGCTGTATCGGGGGTTTTCGGTGCAATCGGCTTCCTGCTCTGCGCTGCCTCATGGGGCGCGATAGCGTTTTACTACTACGAGTCCGCGAAGGCCCAGAAAGAGGTCATTTCTGGCCTGGAAGAAGGCCTGGGAAAGCGGTTTCAAACCCAGGTTAATGAAGAATTACGACAACAGTTCGCCGAAGAGCCAGACAGGGAATTGATCCGCCACCCGTTTCAACATCGAGACCCCAATGTGGAGCTGATCCGGAATGTGCACTTTGGTGATTTTGGTCAGCGACTGGATATCAGGCGACCACGAACCAGCGAGCCAGATTCTCAAATGCCTGTCTTGTTACACCTGCACGGTGGCGCCTGGACCTATGGCAGAAAAGATGACGGCCAGGGTATTCCCCTGATGAACCACATGGCGAAACGGGGCTGGATTTGCATCTCTAGCGCCTACCGCCTTAGCCCATCCGCCACATTCCCGGACCACATTGTCGACTGTAAGCAGGCGCTGGTATGGATAAAAGAGGAAATCCAGGAATATGGCGGAAACCCGGATTTCGTTATCGTTACGGGCGGGTCAGCCGGCGGGCACCTGTCCTCGTTGTTGGCACTCAGTGCAGGTCATGAAGCATTCCAGCCTGGCTTCGAGGACAAAGACACAACCGTTCAGGGGGCTGTGCCGTTTTATGGTGTCTATGACTTTACGGATGAAGAAAATCATTTCCCCCATGATGGCATGGAAGAAATGCTTGAAAACTCAATATTCAAACTGGATATGAGCGGTAACGAACAAGTGTTCAAAGAAGCTTCACCACTGTTTCATATCAGCGACCAAGCGCCACCGTTTCTGGTGATTCAGGGTACCCATGACACACTGGTACCAGTTGAGTCATCGCGCGCATTCAGCAAAACGCTTCGCAACAAATCGAAGCACAAGGTCGCCTACATAGAGCTCAAAGGAGGTCAACACGCCTTCGATGTGTTCCCTTCTCTGCGAAGTGAATACGTTAAATTCGGTGTGGAGAAATTCCTCGCCTGGACCTATTCTCAGTATTTGAAATCTGTCTGAGGTGTGCTGACTGAAAGCTCTTTGTCAGTAATAAACTCAAGCAATGCTGCCTGCCCGTTTTTTGTGGCATCAATGCCACGGGCAATGGCGGCAACTATGTCGTTCGGGTCCGTCACCCTTTCGCCATACCCACCGAATGCCTTCGCCATATCTGCGTAGTTGCCTGAGATATCCGTGCTTCGATATTTCTCTGTTGCTACCTGCATAATAGGCAGTTCGATCGCCATCGAAAAATTATTAAACAGGATCGACAGTATCGGGAGATTCTCACGGACAGCCGTTTCAAAATCCATACCCGTGAAACCAATAGCCGCATCCCCCCAGACATTAATACAAAGCGCTTCCGGGCGCGCAAGCTTGGCACCCATCGCGAGACCCAACCCATAACCGAGCTGCGTTGTCTTTCCCCAGCCAATATAACTAAGTGGCTTCGTACTGACCCAGAATGGCGTTATCTGATCCCTTGGGCTTCCTGCATCGTGAGTGATGACAGTATTATCAGGGTCAACCACCTGCATCAGCTCCCATATCACGCGATAGGGACTAATCGGCGCTTCGTTGTTGGTCAGCTTTGGCATCCAGTCGGAAAGCCAGCCTGTCCTGATACTTTTTATTCGTTCAGGCGTAGATTCCCGCGCCTTTGCCTGAGTTTTATCCAGCGTTTCCATTGCTTCACTGAGCAGTTGCAACGTGAGTTTCGCATCCCCTGTCAACGTGTACTCGGCAGGTACGTCCTTGTTCAGGTCCATGGGGTCAAGTGTTGCATGAATAATCCGTTTGCCTCGCGGCATCTGGACACCAAAGCCAGTCAACGCGAAGCTACAACCGATACCGAAAATGATATCTGCTTCCTGCAGGTAGGTATGGACTGCTCTCGGAATAGAGCGGCCGCCGGACCCGAGTGACAACGGGTGGTCTTCCGGAAAGGCGCTCTTCCCTTCAAGGCTTGTAGTAACCGGAATATTCCATGTCTCGGCAAAGGCTTTTAGCTCGTCCCAGGCCTTTGCATAATGGACTCCCTGCCCCGCATAGATCACTGGGTTTTCGGCCTCGGCGAGCACCTTCGCCACTGTATTGATGTCTGCTGGATCAGGAGCCGTTCGCGATTTAAAACTTGGAACATAGATAAAATCATCAGGCACTTCTTCCCGGAACACATCCAGCGGCACCTCAACCAGAACCGGACCGCCCCGGCCATTCCTTAACTGCGAGAACGCACGACGCATCACTTCCGGCAGCGCCTTCCCCATAGTAAGAGGTTCAGCCCATTTGGTCACATGCTGCATGTTCAGGGTCGAATTGAAATTCGGAAAATAATTCGCCAGCCTTCGTTGGTAGCCGGCAGGCATCACAAGGATTGGCACGGATTCACTGTAGGCCTGGGCGACGCCGCCAAAGGCATTTTCCGCTCCCGGACCGTGCTGCATAACAAACACCCCGATATCATCACCGGAGCTAAGACGACTTACCGCATCCGCCATGTGCAGGCCGACCCGTTCCTGACGAACGATGATGGTTCGAATGTCAGCTTCCGCCGCAGCCTCGATAATCGGGTTCACCGGATAGCCGATAATGAATTTTACGTTTTCCCGTTTTAGTACTTCCGCAATCGCGTTTGCAACCAGCATTCGAACTCCTCGCTATCTATTAGGGCTTATCTATTAGGGCTTATCTATTAGGGCCACGACTCATGGGATACG
>DTZW01000069.1 GCA_012961165.1 Gammaproteobacteria bacterium
TGAAACTTAACCGCATGGTGAATGCCGGCTGGTTCATAGACCTCGTCACGAACCATATCCCACAGGCGTGAATCAGGACCCCGGTGTAATTTCAACAGAGCGTCCAGGGCGGCGCCTGCTATGTACAAATCCTGGTCACGATAACGGGCAACAGTTCCGGCAGGCCACGGATAACTCGGACAGGCAAATGCGGCAAGATTCTTCCCGTGCTGGCTCGGCGCGAGGAACCAATTGTGATAGTGGTTATAGGTGTTGAGCCCTTCTTCTGACTCTCGTGATTGCCACGGTTCAATCAGGTAATCTCCAAACACATTGGGCTCTGTACCGTTTTGGGCGCCGGTGCCAATACCCGTAGCCATGTCCATGCAATGGCCGATCGTGATACCCGACCACTTCTCATTTCCTCTGGCCTCAGGCAACAAAGTGGCAACTTCGTAACCCCGTGGATCCTCTTTCATCACTTGTGCAAGACGCAGATATGCAATGGTACAAAAAGCCGTCTTGGTTGCAGACCAGATGCCAAACTTCATCGAACGAGGATAAGGATAATCACCCCTTGCCGTCCGACAAGGCGTTGCGTAGATCACCTCGTCCTTAACCAGGCCATTGACAATACTCGTCTCACTGCCGAAACCTTGCTCTATATCTCGCATCAGATCTTCAGTGGCTTTTGAGTGCCAGATGTTCAGTGATTTCATTGGCAAGCGATGGCGTTTTTCTTCCCGGTACGCTTTGCGCGCTAAATCGCACTCATTAAGACCCAGACTTTGTACACGCCCCTCTAACCAGCCCCATGCCAGAAGATTGTCCGGTACTAAAAAGGCCTTAGTCTCAACAACGATCTGGAAGAAAATTGGTGAGATATCCGTTTCGTTAAACAAAAATGTTGCAATACCGTGATGAGTATCATTTTCAAAGATATTACTCAATTGAAAAGGCAATGCAGCGCGAGACCAATGTCCGTCTGATGCTTCCGAGAAGACTTTCCCCGGTGATAGCGTGAGATCCCAATAACTATTCCCATCGGGATCTCTTAACAGGCCACGATCAAGCGGCACCAGATCGCCTTCACTGCTGGTAAGGCGCAAAATAGCCGCTGGAAAAACATCAATGGCTTTACCATTGATCTTAACGCCCGGCTGGTTAGATTGCATTGGCGTTTGCGGTATCGCAATCGATGCGGCTAAGCCATGCTGGGCCTCGCCCGCAGGCTCAATGGGCGCAAAAAAGGCATTATCAACC
>DTZW01000070.1:0-2785 GCA_012961165.1 Gammaproteobacteria bacterium
GCTGAGTCCAAACAACGCTTTACCAGCGAATGCCAGCGGAATATAGATAACAAACATCCGGACGAGCGACATGATAGTCGAAGAGATAGGTTTTCCCAGCGAGTTAAAGATTGCGCTGGACATCATTAACACGCCCCAGGCGCCATAACTCACCGGTACCACTAGCAGGTAGGTCGCGGCGACTGTAATCACAGTGGGGTTATCATCGAAGAGCGAAGCGATGTCCTGTCGAAAAATAACCAACAGCAAAGCAACGAATGCGCCCCAGACAAGCGAATACTTGTAGGACAGCATCATCGCCGAATCGGCTCGATCATGACGGTCTGCTCCCCAATTCTGACCAACGAAGGGCCCAATACTGGCGGATAGCGCGAAAAGCGGGATGATAAATAAGGCCTCGATTCGTGACGCGATACCGAAACCAGCCACTGTTTCCTGGCTCAAACCCGCAAGCAGGCTGACAATGATCGCCGTTGAGAGGGGACCAATCAGGTTGGTCGCTGTGGCTGGAATGCTGACTGCCAGGATTTTTCTCCAGGAGTGCAGCACCATCTGCAACGTGATTTTTGAGTAACTAAGCAGATGTTCCCTGAAATGCAGTACAGACATCGTGACGACAAAAAGTATAAAACGTGCAATCAGGTTTGCCCAGGCCGCGCCTTCGAGGCCTAGTTGCGGCAGGCCAAGCAGGCCGAAGATGAGTAGGGGGCTGATCATGATGTGCAAAATAGCACCGGAGACCATGATAGTCCCTGAGATACGAGCATCCCCGGTCGCCCTTAACGCATTGGCGCCCAGAGAAGGAACTGCAAGGAACAATAGTGACCAATAGTACACGGACATGTAGTCGACGATCAGCGGTAACGTTGTTTCATCTGCCCCCAGTGCAACAAACAGCGGCTCAATAGAGAGTAAACCCAGGATTGATACCAGAATCATTACCAGTGCCACCAGGCTGATTCCATCGCTGGCCAATCGTCGAATTTGGTCATGGTCGCCGCTGCCTACTGCTCTTGCCAGAACGCTCGAAAGGCCGATGCTGATGCCCAGGGAAATAGACATCAGTGCGCCGGTGACAGGAAATGTAAAGCTGTAGGCAGCCAGTGTGGAGGTGCTTATCTGCGCGAGGAAAAAGGCCTCTAGCAATCCGGCGCCGAGGCTGGCAGTGATACCAAGGATGACCGGTGCGCTCAGTCGCAGCAGCCCGGTGCTGACAGGGCCTTGCACCAGTCTGGGCTGGGTATTGGGTGAACCCGTCATTAGGTCACATCAATCCGAACGAGCGCGGAAGCTTGCCGATATCCTCAGGATTGAATGGGGTTTGCTGGTATACGTAATAGTTCAACCAGTTAATGAATAGAAGGTTGCCATGGCTCTTCCAGGTCACCACGGGATCCTGGCTGGGATCATCATTTAGAAAATAGTTTTCCGGAACTTGCGGATTAACGCCAGCTTCAAGGTCGCGTTCATATTCATCTTTCAGGCAATTGGGCTCGTACTCGGAATGACCGGTAACAAAAAGGTGCCTGCCGTCCTTATGTCCCCACACGTAGGATCCAGCGAATTCAGAATCCGCTATCATTTCGATGTTGTCCAGTTTTTCGAGCTCGGCAGCGGGTACTTCGGCATAACGAGAGTGTGGCGCGTTAAATACATCGTCGAAGCCGCGGACGATAGGTGAGAGCGGGTTAACAATCCTGTGCGGGTAAACACCACTTATCTTTTTGGGCAAGATGGTTTTGTTAACCCCATATAAATGATACATCGCAGCCTGGACCGCCCAGCAGAGGAACAGAACCGAGGTAACGTTGTTAACCGACCAGTCCATGATTTCTTTCATTTCTTGCCAGAAACTCACGTCATCAAAGTCTACCTGGCCAAGTGGTGCGCCAGTAATAATCAGCCCGTCATATTTATTTTTCTTTACCTCAGAAAAATCCTTGTAAAAATTATCCATATGCTCGATGGGAGTATGTTTTGACGGGCGGTCGCTGATTCGTAGCAATTCCACCTCCACCTGCAATGGGGAATTGGACAGCATGCGCAGGATATGGATTTCCGTCTCAATTTTTTTGGGCATCAGGTTTAATAACAAGACCCGAATAGCTCGGATGTCCTGCTGTTGCGCCGCGCTGCTATCAATACAGAAAATGTTTTCTTTCTGCAGAGCTTTAGACGCGGGTAACCCGTCTGGTATTTTAAGTGGCATTACATTTCCTCGAAACAAAAAAAACCTACTCGCTTGCGGCTAAAGTAGGTCGTAACTCTTTAGCTGTACTTGTAAAGCGCCCGCAAGCTGATTTCAAATCGGCGCTGAAAGTGAATTCTATTCGAATTCGGTGACCGGGGTCAATTTCTCCGGGTCACTGCAGTCCGGCTATAGCCCGTCAAAGCTATACTCCATCAAAGCTATACTCCATCAAAGCTATGGCCAGTCAAAGTTGCCGTAGCCCTCCTGCAATCTTCTCATTCCCTTGAGCCATCGATCGTAGTCACCCGACTTGCGCTGCATGTAAGTCAGCACTTCAGGGTGGGGGAGTACCAGGAACCTTTCTTCCCTTAATGTTTCAACGACAGAGTCACAAAGTACCTCTGGTTCCATCATGCCATCTACGCTGGCGACGCCATCTGGATTATCAGCGGTCATCGCTGTGCGTACTGCCTGCGGACAAAGCGCAGATACTTTTAAGCCACGGTCACCGTAGGTCACCGATAACCATTCAGCAAAGCTTACTGCGGCATGCTTTGTTACCGCATAAGGTGCCGAACCAACTTGAGTCAGTAA
>DTZW01000070.1:3016-7101 GCA_012961165.1 Gammaproteobacteria bacterium
TTATTACACAACAGGTCAATCTGACCATAGTCATTTTCGGCTGTTTCGATGAGATGCTTTACTTCGGCTTCAACGGCGACATTGGTGGGGATTGCTCGCGCGCCAATCTCGTCTGCTACTTCCTGGAGCCCATCGGCATTCAGGTCTGCGATGACGATCTGTTTAGCGCCTTCATCGGTGAATCTTCTGGCCATGGCTCTTCCGATACCACTGGCGCCGCCGGTAATAACGATGATTTTGTCTTTAATTTCCATAATTTCTTGTGGGTTTGCTGCAAGGGGTGCAAGAGTGACACAACTCCTGTTTGTTGCCCAGCCTCAGTTAATTGGATTTAATGGAGTACTTATATTAGCTGTGCTTCCAGGAGACTAATCCCGATGATGAACGAGCTCGCTTTCTATACCCTACCCGGCGCACCGAACAGCCCTCGCGATCTGATCGATGAAGTTGCGCATGCTGAGCGCCTTGGGATCGGTAATTGTTTCATTTCTGAGCGATTTAATATTAAGGAAGCTGCAACCCTGAGTGGTGCTGTGGGTGCCGTGTCTGAAAAAATAGGTATCGCTACAGCGGCAACCAATCACAATACTCGCCATCCTGTCGTTACTGGCGCATACGCATCAACCATGCACTTCCTGACTGGCGGGCGCTTCTCTCTTGGCCTGGGGAGAGGTATCGATAAGATGTTTGATGCGTTTGGGTTGCCGCGAATCAAAACGGCAGAGATCGAGGATTTTGTCGGGATAATGCGCCGGCTACATCGGGGAGAAACCATCGTCGGGCACAAAGGGCCGGCTGGCAGCTGGCCAGTGCTTCGGCTGGATCCAGGGTTCGATGAGTACATACCCTTAACCTTTACCGCGTTTGGTCCCAACTCTCTGGCCTTGGGGGGCAGGGTCTTCGATGCCGTGGTCCTGCATACTTTTTTTACCGACGAAACCACAGTCCGTGCAGTTGAGACTGTAAAACGTGCAGCAGAGGAAGCAGGACGGAACCCTGATGACGTGAGAGTGTGGTCGTGCTTCGCCACGATCGGTGATCACCTTGCGCCTGAGGTGCGGCTAAAGAAAACTGTGGGTCGCATGGCGACCTATCTCCAAGCTTATGGCGACCTGATGGTCAGAACTAACGGTTGGGATCCTGACGTACTAAAAAAATTCAGGGAAAATGAACTGGTTTCAGGTTTTCAGGGTGCCCTGGACCAGAATGGAACCACCGAGCAGCTGGAACAAGTCGCTGGTTTGATACCCGAAGATTGGTTGGCTGCCGCAGCGACTGGTACGCCGGAGCAATGCGTTGCTGCCATCAATCACCAACTGGATCTGGGCTGCGACGGCGTGATCTTGCACGGCGCGTCTCCGGTCGATCTTGAACCCATCGTTGTTTGTTATGAAAAGCAGCGGGACGATTCCAGGTTCGGGCACCTGCCTAACAATCCCGCTATGCCGCCAAGCATGGTTTAGTCGGTTTCCCGGATTGATTCCTGGATAATGCCGAACACCTCGGTGATCTGTTCTTTAGTGATAATCAGGGGAGGTGAAAGCACGATGGCATCACCGATGTTTCTCGCCCAGAGGCCTTTGTCATAACATTTTTTTACGATCTCGATACCTCGCTGCATCGGTGCGCCGGGTCTGGGCGCCACTTCAATGGCGCCGATCAGGGGCAAGCAGCGTACATCAATGACTTTTGATTCATTTTTCAGGGAGAGCGCCTCATCCATCCAGTGTTCGCCTAGCGTTTCTACGCGCGAAAAGAGTTTTTCTTCTTCATAGATGTCAAGCGCGGCCGCAGCTGCCGCGCAAGCGAGTGGGTGTCCAGAGTAGGTATAGCCATGGTTGAGCTCTACCCCAGGTTCTGGTATCGACATAAAAGTGTCATAGATGTCGTCCGTCACCAGAACACCGCCCATGGGTACCGTAGCGTTAGTAATTCCTTTTGCGGTCGTGATGATGTCCGGAGTTACGCCAAACTTTTCAGCTGCACTCATCGCGCCGAGCCGGCCAAAGGCGGTAATGACTTCGTCAAAAATCAGCAGGATGCCGCTCTCGCTGCAGATATCCCTGAGTCGTTGCAGGTATCCCTGTGGCGGCATGATGACGCCGCCTCCCCCAGCGACGGGTTCAACAATTAGTGCTGCGATGTTCTCAGCGCCATGGAGCTGAACCAGTCTTTCGAGGTCCTCTGCCAGTTCCGCGCCATCCTCCGGCAATCCCCGAGAAAATGCGCTGCGCTCCAGATCAAGTGTATGCCTGATGTGATCCGTTCCGGGCAACAAGAGCCCAAACGCTTGTCGGTTTTTCACAAGGCCCCCAACTGAAAGACCACCAAACCCCATGCCGTGATACGCCTTCTCGCGACCAATCAATCGCTGTCTTGAACCTTCTCCTTTTAGCCTGTGGTAGGCCAGGGCAATCTTTAGCGCTGTATCTACAGATTCGGACCCGGAATTAGTGAAGAACACATGATTTAGGGGCTCAGGGAAGTGCTTTACCAGTCGATGGGCATAGTTAAAGGCATGTGGATGGCCACTGTTGAAGCTATGTGCAAAATCTAGTTGCTCAAGCTGCTCGGCAATTGCCTGGTTAATATGTTCGCGCCTGTGTCCTGCATTAACACACCACAACCCGGCCGAGGCATCCAGTATCTCGTGCCCGTTTGAATCCTTGTAATACATCCCATCTGCCGAGACGATAAACCGAGGAGCGTCCTTAAAGTTTCTGGAAGCGGTAAATGGCATCCAGAAACTATCGAGATCGGACGGTACGAGATTGTGATTAATCGAAGTCATGGTGCTGTCCTGATTTATTAGTAAAATAATTCACTCGAATAGTTCAAGTATTTGCATGGGAGCATCGACAATTTCCTCCGCGCCGGAGGAGACGAGTTCATCCCTGCCCCTGAAACCCCATAACACACCAACCCCAGCGACCTTGCAAGCTGCTGCTGTGTTCATGTCGGTGGCGGTATCGCCGATCAGCCATGTCGAGGTTCTAGAGGTCCCAAGGGCGGCCATCAACTTATTTCCACCCTGTGGATTGGGTTTGTGGGGAATATCCGGTCGGTGTCCAAGGATGTAATCGAAAGTGGCGGGGAAGAAATGTTCCACGCAGCGCTGGGTGAAACGGTCATCTTTGTTGGATAAGACCGCAAGCTTCAGTTCAGGTGGTAATGAGGTAAGAAGTTTCAAAATATCCTGATAGGGCGATGCTGTTTCCCAGAGTTGCTCGTAATGTTGTTGGAACTGCTCTACACAGTGTTTGATATCAGATTCTGACTGTCGGTCACTCGGTAGACATCGCTGTGCTGCCACGCTAGCGCCGTCGCCTATGATCTGGCGGAAAGCTTCGATCGGGTGGGTCGGATACCCGGATGAGCTGAGTGCGGCGTTATAGGCCCGGGCGATGCTTGCCAACGTATCCAGCAAGGTACCATCCAGGTCAAAAATGATGAGTTCAGGTGTCTTCATGATGTACATACTCTTTGTATAGCTGGTCTTGTTGAATCATATTGTCTCGAGCGACTTGCTTCCTTAAGGCTTGCAGGTATTCACGTTCCGCTGGAAACGGGAGTCGCTCATTGGAGACGAGTGTGGAATCGGGAGAAAGGAGCGCGTAGTAACCCAGCGACTGAAACAAACTGGCATACAGGTCGTAACGATCACGGTTAACCCTGATTCCGACTTGTCTGTCGGCTTTAACAGTTTTCTGCAAGAAAAAGGCGGTGAGTGACGAAGTTTCGATCTCGATTCGTGCAAGTTCAGTTGAAGTTTCTTCTTCCCAGTACTTACTCATTTTCTGCAGATGAGCCAATCCCAACAACTTTTCGTAGAGCAGCCAGAGCGGCGAATAACTGGCTGCGAGGATAGCCGTCGCATCGCCAGCCGTGCCGAAAGGTGTCGTTGAACCACCGTCACTGATCAGGAACAGGCTTCCTGAATCATGGTCCAACAAGCAACCCGGGCCGATGTTGTCTTGTGCCTGGAAGGTGTAAGCCTCTGGCGATTCATGAATTCGGGGGAGAAAATATTGCTTTTGCTCTGTTGAGCCATAGGCCAGCAGCATCGGCGCAATCACGTTGACAGA
>DTZW01000071.1:0-5906 GCA_012961165.1 Gammaproteobacteria bacterium
TTAGTGCGTGTCTAAAACGGATCAATTTGTCTGGCGAGCATCGCCAGTCGTCAGACGAACGGCCCATTGAAGAATCGTGTTCTGTTGGTGTAGTCTGTAAGTAGAAAGTTTAAACGAAAGGCAAAAGCTTAAATTAAAAAAATTTAGAAAAAATTAAAAATAAATTAAGAAAAACCACGGAGGTTCTATGATTAAAGCTTCAAGAATAGTCGTTTTAGCAATTTTTGCATTGAGCGCTTTCCCGTTCAGTATCTCTTATGCTCAAGAAAGTGGCGCAACTAACCTGTTCGAAGAGATTGTTGTTACCGCTCGAAGACGCGATGAAGCAGCGCAGACTGTGCCCATTCCGATAACTGCTTTATCAGGGGAACAGCTGGAAACTCGGAATATCCGGGATATCACGGAGCTTGAAAAACTTAGCCCAAACACCTCTATTTCGGAAAGCAGTGTTAACGGTACCGCCACTCAAGTCTTTATGCGTGGTATTGGGCAAGTTAACTGGTCTTCCACGCAAGATCCCAAAATCGGAATTTATATCGACGGTGTTTACCTCAGCCGACCCCAAGGTGGGTTGTTGGACCTCATGGATGTTGAACGGGTCGAAATTCTTCGGGGTCCTCAAGGGACCTTATTTGGCAGGAACACAACTGCTGGCCTTATTCATGTGATCACTAACAAGCCGGGATTGGAGCGGACTTTTGATATTCAGGCAGGGGTTGGGTCGGACGGTCATCAAACGTTTGGTTTCACCTATAACCAGCCACTGTCAGATAACGTATCTGCTCGATTTGCTTTGTATAACAAAGAAACAGACGGCTTTATGAAGAACTCTTTGACGGGTAACGACAGGGGCAATGAAGATTCGCTGTCCTATCGCGCGTCACTATCTTGGGAACTAAATAATTATTCAGCGTTGTTGAGTTATGATCATTTCGAAGCTGACGAGAGAGGGCCCCTGGGTAGCTGTCGCTTTACGGGACCAGATAGTGGCTTCGCCGCCGGTGGTCTCTCCTTCGTTGCTAATATCTATGGTATCTATGACCAGATGAAGGCGAATTGTGAAAGCACTACGCAAACCTTATCGATTGATACCACAAACGATGAAACCAGCGAGAGTGAGGTTGACGCATTTGCATTAAATCAAAGCTATGACTTCGGTTGGGGGGAATTAACTTCCCTGACCTCTTACAGGGAAATAGATAACTTTAATGGTAGCTGGGGTTGGGTAATGGGTAACGGTCCGGGTTCAAACTTCCTGGAAATTTTGAACAATGAAAGTGAACACGAAATATTCTCACAGGAGCTTCGCCTCGCCGGGAGTACAGGTAAGCTCGATTGGGTCGTAGGAGCTTACGTTTTCAAAGAGGAGTCAGAAGAGAGCGTAGATGTGCCGCTTTTCAGAGGCGTTTCAGCGCCAGCGCCTGCGGAGTGGCCATTCTTTTATGCCCCGACGGGTGCGTTAAATCCCGATGGATCACCGCAGACGCTAGGTAATATCGCCGTGGGGACACAAATATTTGGCAGCCGTAACCAGGCCTACGAAGTAACCAACAAAAACAAGGCCTTCTTTGCTGAAGGGACCTACGCCGTAAGCGATAAGCTAGATCTGACTCTGGGTGTTCGGTATACAGAGGATGACCGTGAGTTTACACGCATACAGACGCTGTTCGGCGGCTCGTTTGATCCCACCTATTTCTGTCCGGGTATGCCAACCATTGAGGTTGCGCCAGGGGTTTTGGTGCCAGCGAGTGATCGTTGCTACCAAGAAGTTAACTATGACGAGACGACCCCGCGAGTAATTCTAAGTTATCAACTTAATGATAATGTCATGATTTATGGCAGCTTTAGCATGGGCTATTCCAGTGGTGGTTTTAACCAGGACACGAGAATGCGAGCTTATCTTCCTGAAGAATCAGATAATTTTGAATTTGGGACGAAGGCGTTGTTGCTTGATGGAAAATTGCGGTTGAACGCCACCATGTTCCACAACACCTATGAAAATCAGCAGCTAACGGTAGGGCGTATCGTTGATGGCCAACCCACTGCAGATTTAATCAACGCGCAGGAAGCGACGTTAGTAGGGGTTGAGTTAGAGTTGCTGGCGCAATTGACTGATTCTTTGTCATTGATCGTATCAGCAGGTTATATCGAAGGTGACTACGACAAGTTTACCGTAGAAGATAATGTTATTGACCCAGCAACCTTAGAGGAATCTATTGTTGTTCGGGATCTCAGTGATGTTGAGTTTGGCAATGATGGCGATACTCTCTCGGCGGATATCAGTTTCCTGCACCAAGCGAGTTTTTCTTTTGGCGATATCTCGACTTCGATTGGGTTTAGCTTCACCGGTGATACGTACTACACGTTACTCAATACTCCTTCGTCCAAAGTGGATAGCTATTGGCTAACAGATGCGCGGGTCACCTGGCACTTAACTAACGGCCAAACGAGTGTTTCGTTATGGGGTACTAATCTGGCAGATGAAGATTACGTCACCAATATGATTAATCAGTCTGGCGACATAGAAATTGGTGGAATTGACGGGTCGCTCGGTATGACTGCGGATTATTGGGGAGACCCTCGTCGCGTCGGTTTGGAGGTAAGGCACTCGTTTTAGTTGAACTAGGAGCCGGGCAGGTCCGCTGCCGGTTCTGATCACTTTTGCTGACTATCTGAACCCGGTGGAGTATAGGTCAAATTAGATACGCTTTTCTAGAAACAGCCAAGCGCAAGTCCGCCGAGAAACTAGCTTTGAAATGTACTGATCACTCTATGCACGATCGTTAACACTCGACTCATAACCTGCGCGTTGGTCGCAAAAAGGAAACGCAAGGAGTACGGTACACTCAATACCCATTGCCTGATTGGTCGTTTCGGCAAGACCTCATCAACCAGATGTGCAGCACTGTCAGCCATGCGCCGTGCGCCACACGTAGGCCGCAGGAATGACTAGCGCCACAGCTCAAACGCAATGTTCTGGGCAATCGAGGCTAACAGAATTAGCTTTAACAACGTCAGCCCTGGAAGGATTCCAGGGCTGACGTTATGGTCAGGAACTAACTAATATCAAACTCACCACTACCGGGCCAAACACCCCTGGCCCCGGTTGTCTCGATGTTGAGTTGACCGGCTAGACCCGCATGACGATGGTGATGAATTGCCTGATATTCTTCTGATTGCATCATGTCGATCATTGCCTGCCGGTTTGGATACATGGCTATGGCAACAGTGTCCCAGAGCTCCCCAACTTCACCCAACATTAACCGCTCGACCTTTGCGTTAAACATTGCCCCACCACCCAGGTTCGTCAATATTTTTGAGACTGCCGCACCATATAGCGCATAGGCCTCTTTGCCTGTCAGATCGCTTTCACGACCATCTTCGTACTCGGCCTTTTCTCTGAACTTCAACAGGTTGAGCATATATATGGGTCCATCTGCACCGGGTTCAAAGAAGCCCTTTATTTGCTCTCCGCTGGGGGTGAGTTTGTTATTTACTTCCATTTGATTTCTCCGTTTTCTACTTAGTGGCTGTGTTCTACGGTGACAGTTTAGTAACCATCCTGAAGAACGGGAACGATGAGCTCATGTCACCTCAATATGCCAGCGTTGATCATATAATGTAATACATTATTATATCCCTCCTCAAACAACAAGCACATAGAGGTATTCACATGACCGAAATACCAGCAGGCAACTATCTCACTGAATGTCAAAAATGCCATGGCGAGTTGCTCAATAAGGCCACACGCACCATTTGACAATCAAGTGAACCGCTAACACCTGAAGGTACAGAATATGTTCGGGTGATCACCGCATCCCTCGGGCGCGACGGGTTGCTCCGGGGCGAATCTGGCGCGACTGATGGAACCCCTTTACCCATCGGTTGGATTCTTAGAAACGAGACTGTCACTGCGCGCACCTATATTCACCTGCCTAACCCCGCAGAGGTGTGGTTCTTTCGAGATGGTTCCAGCTTTCAAGGTCCGGATTTCAATTTCATCTGAAGGAATTGATCCTGATGATCCTTTGAAGGCCCATAACGATAGTTTTTGCCTTCGCCTGTAACCGGAACCTGCGAAGCCGGTATGAATCCCGTTAGCGATCCCATCGTCGTCAATGCTTACTGCCGGAGGCTTAACATTCAGCGCTATATAGATAGCGTGAGCGCTTTACAAAAACTAATATTTGTCACCCTGGTTCATCTATAATAGATTTTTTGAATCAAATGATGACTAATGAACTCATCACCCGACCGTCAGAAAACACGAAGCCTGACAACGCAGATAGCGCTGATGGAAGCTGCGGAAAAGCTGGTCGCAAAAAATGGCATTCAGAATGTGTCCATCAAAGGGATCGTCAAGGAAGCGGGACAAAAAAATGAGTCAGTGCTTCAATACCATTTCAAAAACCTTCAGGGGCTGATTGACGCTACCCATACCCGCAGAAACGCACAAACTCAGAACAAACGGCTGCAGCTGTTAACGGAACTGGATTCAATTGGCTCGCCGCCATCACTTCGAACACTTTGCCGAATCATGGTAATGCCAACATTTTTACTCGCCAAGAGCGAACCCGGTTACCGCCGCTATATAATCGCTTTTAGCCCTGAGATAACGGTTGCAATAGGTTCAGCCCTTACGATGGTAAACAAAACGGGAGGCGGCGGCGAAGGCGGACAACATACGGGAGAGTTGCTTCGGGTAGCACTTTCTCATCTGGATGAACCCGCCTACCGTCAACGCATGGATTTTGCGTTACGTCTGTGCTCAGCCGCCATGGGGAATCATGCCAGGCAGAAGCAGGCTTTTCGTGGTGCCAGTGCCGAGCGTTTCGTCAACAGTTTAGTCGATGCGTTAGAGGGACTGCTAAGCGCGCCGGTTTCTAAGGAAACCAATTCGTTTAAAGAGTAACCCGTCGGAGCTCGGACTGATGCTTACAGCAGAACAATCGAAAATATACCGTGAAGAGGGCGTTGTTCATCTAGCCGGTGCCTTGTCTAATGCTGAGTTATTGATTACCCGCGAGGCTTTTGATTGGTCGATCGCCAATCCGGGTAAGGGTGCAACACGACTCATTGCGGGAACACCCGGTACTTTCTATGGTGACCTGGCTAATCCGGCATGTTTTTCGCACTACCAGGCTGTTCACGATAAAACTTCAATTCCACAGATTGTGAGTAGCCTTTGGCAGAAACCCGAGGTCTGGTTTATGTACGAGCAAGTCTTCTTGAAAGTGGCAACTAAAGACGAATCTGTGCGTCGTACACCCTGGCATCAGGACCTTCCCTACTTGCCCATTCAAGGAGATGATCTGGCAGTGGTCTGGATTGCATTTGAACCGCTAAAAGCCAGCGAGTCATTGGAATTTGTTGTTGGCTCGCATCGACAAACTCTTTACGACGGATCTAGATTTGATCCAAAAGATGACACAATTCCCCTTTATGGAACTGGTGAACTGCCGCGGCTCCCGGATATCGAAGCAAAAAGGTCAGACTGGACAATCACCTCGTACGACACGGAACCAGGCGACCTTATAATCTTTCACCCGGCAATGTTACATGGTGGAGCGCCAACTGCGCCTGGAAAAATTCGCAGCACGCTTTCGCTTCGATATTTTGGGGAAGACGCTACCGTCGCTTTTCGACCAGGAGATACCATGGAAAGAATTGCAAAAATACATGAAGGTCCAAATGTTCATCCGATGACGTTAGCAAAACGAGCTGGAATTGGTGCGGAGTTTCGATATGAAGGATTCCCCAAAGTTAATTGAAGATGGTCCAGTGTATAAGCTCACTTCCTGGCAGAAATTGACTCGTAGAGTATAGGTCAAATTAGAGTCGCTTTTCTAGAAACAGCCAAGCGCAAGTCTGCCGAGAAACTAGCTTTGAATATCATTTCGCGGGGA
>DTZW01000071.1:6018-7088 GCA_012961165.1 Gammaproteobacteria bacterium
TGCCGAATGCGCGAACAGTCCTTCTGGCGGTGAGCGATTCCTGGCCTGTGAGGCCTCATCCAGCCCCAGGTGCTTCAATATTTTCTCAATAACGTCCGGATCTTCAATGCAAGCGATGATCTTCATCTAGCCACCGCAATTCTCACACTTCTCTATCTCGAGGGCGATGGCCGCCCCTTAACACCCTTTTCAAACGCGTCGCCCCGAACAGAACAGTGCGTCATTGAATAGGGTCTCTGCTTACCGGGCTGCAAGCCGCCCCACAAACTCCAGGGGGCTCAACACAACATGAGAAGTGCCATCATCATAGGGGTTCTTCAGTGCAGCAACTTCCATCAAACTTTCAGGAAAACCGGTGGTGGTGAGATGGCGCAACAGTTGGTGTACCCGATTTTGACGATGAGACCATTGAGAGACATGAAGGTGTACCCGCCGCATTCGATATTCTCTGGGTCAATGTGTGGGGGAATCCGGATGAAGAAAAACTAGGTACTGCTGCAGTCGAAGCATATGGGCAGGAAATGATGGCTGCATTTAATACGGTAACGGACTGCAGTGAAGAACAATTGTACGACGGACGGGTGGTGTTAGCGCGTACTTGGTAATTACCTAATTTAGAAAGTGATGGGTTAACTGCGTCTAATAAGCTGATTGATTCATTCAATCAGCCGATAGGTACGCTTGTCAGGGGACAACTGGAAAAATGTCCCCCGGTTTTCATGACACCGCGGTCTGATACATAGGATTGAACTTGAAGGTTCGCTTTATTTCTGGTGACCAGGCTCACAAATCTTTCTGTGGGTGTGACAATCAGCCTTTCCCCTAACCACTGTGTTCGGTATCGGCAATAACCTGACAGATGAGAGAGCCTTTCCTCTCAATCGACGTGCAAAAGCAGCCAATTACCGTGCGGGATTTTACGGGGGTCAGTTATGCTCTGTTGTGCCCGGCCGTCACAGGTAAGGCAACGGACGTATCAGTAACACCTTGATCTCATCCGATGTTATTGAATTTGGCAGCGGTGCGCCCAACGCCACCGTTTTTGTGGTGGATGATCTAAATGGTGACGG
>DTZW01000072.1 GCA_012961165.1 Gammaproteobacteria bacterium
GATTGCGTCATTGTCCCACCAGCCGAAATCAATACGCTCCGGGCCCTGCAGGAGTTCCAGCTTGCCAGACATGCAGGGATTGCCGGCCTCTGTGGATAGAGCCTTCGGGGTTGGCAGCAGGTAAAGCGGCCGTGCATTACTGTCCCGGGCCTTGCCCTGCCAGTAATCTTTTGCGGCAAGTGTGACGGGTTTCCAGGCTCGTTCAGGCCGGTGGTCGTTAGCCAGGGATAGACCGAAGCAGGCTTGGGGGCCTAGTCTGGCCGTCATCATGTTGACCAACCTGACTGATTTTGCTTCTTCAGCCTTGCTGTGCATCCGACCATCTTTTTGCTTAAAGCGGGTTCCATGAAACAGGTCGCCGGAATTAGTCTCTGGTTCAAAGAAGTTCCTTGCCGCGATGCTGATGTTATCGACTTCTGGCATGTCGTTAACTTTTTCGAGTTGTAGCTGGCTAAGCATCAGGAACATCTGCGCATCATTATCCGGGTTGGCCAGAAAGACAGAGAACTCCCTGGGAGGGTGGCCCCGATGTGAAAGTTTGATTGTAAACTGGCTTGTCATTAGCTGACGTTTTATCAGGAACGCTTGAAGTTCACTCAGCAGACGCTTCAGTGGAAATGCCAATGATTCCAGGTTCGTGACATCTGCCAGGAATGTAATGTCACTCCGGAATCTTGGCGTACTGTCTATATACTGTTGGGGGTCAGGCTTCTGCCCCGTCAGTCGTTGAAGATAATCAGTAAAGAACACGCCAAACCTTCGATTCAAACCGTCCATAGGTAACTCAAACAGTTGCTTGCAATGACTAATACCCATTTGGTGCAAGGTATCCTTGATGTTTTCCTCAATTCGCAGGTAATGGACCGGCACTGGCTCCAGTGATTGAACGATCTCTGGTCCGGCAGAGGCTTCAGGCAGGCCTGCTTCTGCAAATAAAAGGGCAGAGAGGGGTGTGCTATTGATGCCCATCAAGACCTCAAAGCCGAGGCTGTCCAGTCCCTCCCTGATAAGTGTTTTCAGGTTATCGATCCCTTTGAATAGTTTCAGGCAACCTGAAATATCAAGCAGCAGGCTATGCGGAGGTTTGATCGAAACATTGGGTGTGAACTGGTAGGCCCACTGTGCGAGATGTGTCAGTTTCTCCAGTTCCTTGTCTTCTTCGCGCTCGAAACTGACGACATCTTCACTGATGGTATAAGCCGTATTCATGCTGCTGCCGATCCGTATGCCGATTCCCTGTGATTGATGGTTCATGGCGACGACCCTCTGCCGGATCGTTACCACAACAGGTTTGGCAACCTGGTGGCGAGCGAATACCTCAACGGGTAGTTGGGGAAAGTGCAGGCATATCCATTGATTATTCATGTCTACTGATATTCACGAAGTGTCTGGATGGCGGGCTTTGGAGGGCTGTCAAATGGCTGTTTTTCCTGGGTTGTCGAAATGTTCTGGTCAACAACCATCTCGCTGAAATCCGGCATAGGACGAAGCAACTGGTCATTGAAGGCGATCGTAAATTCCTCGCTTTCCCATCGCCCCCTGCGTTTTAGTATCTTCACGGCAATAGCGCTGTTGTCTTTACCTGGTGAATAGCCAGAAAGAGGTCGAAGTCTGAGCCGCAACTCCGCAGGTGATGCATTTTTTGAAGACTCCTCGGGCCGGAACAGTATTCCCCATGAGTAACCATCTTTGCTGGCCAGCTGCAGGCGTCGAATCTGTTTTTCATGAATTCTGCCGGGCCAGGCAATAACGGCACTGCAGCTTTGGGATGCCAGAGCCTTTTCCAACACCCAGAGATAATCCTTGGGGGCCCTTGGCTGGCTAACGATAACCCGGGTGAGGTCAATGCCTGCCTGGGCCAGTGCTGGTGGATAGGGGATGTAGGGTGGGCTGACAAACAGCACCCATCGATTCTGCTCATGAGTCATTCGGGCGAGCGCGGGGGCCAGCAGCCTGAGTTCGCCAATACCTGCCCGGTTGTGCAGGAACTCTGTTACGCCATCGGCCGGCCACCCGGCGCCAGGTAGTTCCTGATCGAGGTTGGTGAAGCCCGTACTGCAATGCTGTTTGTAATCCGCATTTATACTTGAAGCGCGCCACAGGCCTGTTTTTTCAAGCAAACCGTTGAGCGCGTCATCAGAAGCTAAAGCCCGTCTAGTTATCGTTTTTTTGTTTAACGCTGTTTTATTTAAATCGTTCTTATCTAAAGAGATCTTGTCTAAAGCGTTGGGGGGAGCTTCTCCCATGATTGGTATCCAGTCAAATATACTGGATATATATACAGTAGTTTAAAAGTAGGGGCAAGCCCGTGTTGTCGCAGGAAAGCCCCTGGTGCTATTTTGCGTGAAGGACCACGGGCATTTCGACGATTCCGTGAACGAAATTTGATTTTAGGCGTACCACTGGACCTGTGACTTCAACTTTTTCAAATCGTTTTACGATTTCTTCCCACACAAGCCTTAACTGCATTTCAGCAAGTCGGTTACCCATACAACGATGTATACCAAAGCCAAACGAGACATGATTACGCGCGCCTGGCCTGTCGATTATAAAGTCGTCGGGTCGATCAATTTTGGATGAGTCCCGGTTACCAGAGATATACCACATGACGACTTTGTCTCCTTCACGAATCTGTTGTCCGCCTAGCATGACGTCCTTGGTAGCTGTTCTGCGCATATGCATTAGGGGAGTCTGGTATCGAATGATTTCAGAAACCATATTGGGGATCAGGCTGGCATCTTCTTTTAGCTTTTGGTATTCGGCTGGGTTTTCGTTCAGCATCAGAACACCGCCGGATATTGAGTTCCTGGTGGTGTCGTTACCACCGACAATAAGCAGTATCAGATTGCCGAGGAACTCCATAGGATCCATTTTCTGGAACGATGGGGAATGTGCCATCAGTGTAATAAAGTCGAGTTTTCCTTCGGGGGGGGTGTTAGCACGTTCCTGCCAGATTTTTGTGAAAGCCTCAAGGCACTCCATCAAGGCGACCTGCCGCTCTTCCGCGGATACGCTGTCATCACCTGCGATTTCTTCGCTTGATGTCGCCATATCTGACCAGAAAGTGAGTTTTCGTCGATCCTCAAACGGAAAATCAAACAGGGTCGCCAGCATCTGAGTGGTCAGTTCGATAGAGACCCGGTCGACCCAGTCAAACTCTTCACCGATAGGTAACTCATCCATGATCTCGGCGATACGTTTTCGAATAATGGGTTCGAGTTGTGACAGGCTCTGGGGTGAAACGGCAGGCGTGACTGCTTTTCGCTGGTTGTCATGAGTCGGTGGGTCAACCGCAATAAACTGCTTCACCGTGAAGTTGGGATCCTGATCGCCGATCACAATGGTGGGATAGGACGAAAAAGTTTCGTGATCCTTTTCAACCGTCATGATGTCGTCGTAGCGAGTCACGGACCAGTAGGGACCGAAGAGGCTGTCTTTACAGAAGTGAACCGGCGCTTCGTTGCGCAGTCGTTCAAACAAGGGCCAGTGGTTGTCCGCCTCATAGAGCGATGGATTGGCAACGTCGATGTCTTCCAGTGCGATAGAGTAAGGATCTTGCTGCAGGATAGAACTCATTGTTGAATCTCCTTTGTTTTAAGGCCCTTCTTTGTTTTAAAGCACAAGTCGCATTAAACTAACGCGAGAGGTTAAGGATGCGCTCGCTTTCTGGTCGTGCATGAATCACTTTACAAACTGTGTTGCCAGAATATAGAGCAAGCGATGCTAATTTAACACTGGTTTAGGCGACCCGATTCAATCCATCCGTTGAAGTATTCGAGTGGCCGGGGACTCAGTGCTTTAGTTTTACCAGGATGGCGCCACTGTTGCTGCGTTCAATTTCCTGATGAACAATAACCCCTCGCCGTTCAAGGTCCCCTAGAGACATCATGGCTTCTTCCCTGATAACGCCTGAGCCTACAATAAACCTGATGTATTGAGAGACGCCACGATTTTCAGCTTCAACCTGGTCGTGCATTCTTCTGAGTGCTTCGTGCACACGCTCGCCATTATGTGCGATATCCACCGTGACGGTGGAACCATCAGTCTGTTTATCAAGGTGATTGTCACACTTTGGGCATCGGCGCGCTCCGCTATTGATGCGCATACCGCAATTGAGACAGGTCTGTATTTTCATCTATGTATTTACTTCCAAACCTGGATCCACTGATCCTGGTTTTTCAGCTCCTGCCACTGCTATCCGTTTGGATATTACCAATTCGATCATGCAGGTCGTTCCAGCGCCTTCGTCGTCAAACTCGATTTCGGTCACGATGAAATGCTTTTCCTCTCGGGCAGGTTGTTCACTTGTTTATATCAATTCGGGTAACAAAATGCCGGATTGCCTTAACAAGCTGGCTTGGCCTTTCGGCCAGTATGGCATGTGAGGCACTTTTAATTTCCACAAAGTCAGCGTCCGGCATTTTCTTTGCGTACTGTTTTGCTGTCTTCGGGCGAGCCTCGTCGTGTTCTCCGCAGATGAAAAGGGTAGGGCAGTCAATTTTTTCCAACTGGCTTACTTTGTTGTAGTTCTTGAGGGTGCCGGTGGCGCTGAATTCAGATGCACCCCACATGTATGCGTAGACCTGGTTGCCATGTGAATTTTTAATCAGCGCGTGACGTTTTGACTTTGCCTTGTTTCTGCAAACGTGCCTGGCGTAGTAAAGTTTCATGGCATCCTGGTAAACCTTCGAATCAGTAGCACCTATTTCGTGGCAATAGCGGATAATTTTTCTTTCCTTCGCCGGGAGTTTCGCGATGAGCTGGTTGGCGTCGCGTTGCCAGTGGGCGGCTGAAAACATGGGGGACTGAAAAATCAACGACGCAACCTTGTGTCGATTTCGCCCTTTCAGATAATACTCAAGTGCAAGGGTTGTTCCCCAGGAGCCACCAAACAGGTGGAATTGTTTAAACCCAAGATGTTCAACAAGCAGTTCAAGTTCACGCACAAAGGTCTGCACTTTCCAGAGTTTCTTTTCTGTGGAGCTGCTGCGACCTCCACCGATCTGGTCATAGATGACGACCTGACGATTATCTGCAAGCCTGAATAGATCGGTCATGAAGCGGGAATGCCCACCGGGTCCGCCATGCAGACAAATAATGGGCAGACCACCGGACCGTTTTGATCCCCTGAGCTGGTAGAACGTTTGGCCGAATTGATGTTTGAGGTAAGGCATAAGTGGCGCTGCAGGGTGACTCTCTAAAGGGCGACTGGGATTGTCTGTGCCTCTTTGACTTCTTCCATCACTACATAGGTGCGTGAGCCACTGACGCCGGGTAATGTTAGCAGGGTTTCTCCCAGTAGTTGCCGGTAAGCAGCCATGTTGGCAACGCGTGCTTTGATCAGGTAGTCAAAATTACCGGATACCAGATGGCATTCGAGTACCTGTGGAAGTGAGACGATAGCCTGGCTGAACTCTTCGAACACATCAGGCGATGTTCTGATGAGGTTGATCTCTACAAAGACAAGCAGTTCCAGCTGTAGCAGCCTGGGGTTAAGTTTCGCACCGTAGGATTCGATGTAGCCCAGTCGTTCCAGGGTCTTTACCCGCTCTGAGCAAGGTGTTGCGCTCAGGCCTACCTTGTCCGCCAGTTCAGTATTGGTGATTCTGCCATTGGCCTGCAGCAGTTGCAGAATCTTCACGTCAATACGGTCCAGGGTTTTACCCTGTATATCTACGAATTCATTCATGAAATCACCTATGTATGACTATAAATTTATATTATTACCTGTTTATTAGCCTAAATAAAGTGAGAAACACTATATGTTAGAAAATATACTAAGAAAAAATCATGTGAGGTATCCGGATGTTGGTTGGTGTCCCTAAGGAAATTAAGAATCATGAGTACCGCGTTGGTTTGCTGCCGGCGGGTGTTCGTGAACTCATTCATCATGGTCACCAGGTTTTGGTTGAGTCTGATGCAGGCCACGCGATTGGATTCGATAACGCGAGTTATGCAACTATCGGTGCAGAAATAGTCGCAACACCGCAAGAGATTTTCCGTCGAGCAGACCTTGTGGTCAAAGTGAAAGAACCCCAGGAAGTTGAACGTCAGCAATTGCGCGAATCGCAAACATTGTTTACCTACCTGCACCTGGCGCCGGATTTGTCACAAACCCAAGGTCTGCTGGATAGTGGTGCAACCTGTATCGCCTACGAAACGGTCACTGATGCCCAGGGCCGATTACCTTTACTGGCGCCAATGTCCGAAGTTGCCGGACGAATGTCCGTCCAGGCAGGGGCCTTGTGTCTTGAAAAATCCCACGGTGGCAGCGGAATTCTCTTAGGTGGTGTTCCTGGCACACACCAGGGGCGAGTTGTCATCCTTGGCGGTGGTGTTGTAGGTCAAAATGCTGCACAGATGGCTGTTGGTCTGGGTGCCAGCGTTACGATTATTGATAAATCCCTGGATGTTCTGCGTCATCTGGATGCCCGGTTTGGTCACCAGGTACAGACGTTGTATGCGACACAGGATGCGATTATTGAAGAAACACTGGCGGCAGACCTTGTTATCGGCGCAGTCCTTGTGCCCGGCGCTTCGGCGCCAAAACTGGTCACCCGTGAGATGGTTTCGCAGATGAAAAAGGGCTCGGTTTTGGTTGATGTTGCGATTGACCAGGGTGGATGTTTTGAAACGTCGAAACCAACGACTCACGCTGCTCCAACTTATATTGTCGATGGCGTTGTCCATTATTGTGTTGCGAATATGCCTGGAGCAGTTGCAAGAACTTCAGCGGCTGCACTGAACAACGCAACCTTGCCATTTGTTTTGCAACTGGCTGACAAGGGTGCAGAAGCAGCGATGCGGGTAGATCCACACCTACTGCATGGCTTGAATGTATACCAGGGAAAGGTCACCAACCTGCAGGTCAGCGAGGCTCATGGTATGGCGTATTCAGCGCCCGAGAATATCATCGCTGCCTAGTCGCAATAAAGTCGATTGAGGTTGGCGAGTTTACCCGGACCCAGGTCCTTGTCCTTTAGGGCAGGGTGACTCTGGGTATAACGATGAGCTCGAAACACCAGTGCATAACTGTGTCCCGCAAAACTCCCGCA
This sequence comes from Gammaproteobacteria bacterium, assembly GCA_012961165.1. Lineage (GTDB taxonomy): Bacteria > Pseudomonadota > Gammaproteobacteria > Pseudomonadales > Azotimanducaceae > UBA9659. The sequence continues at coordinate 7,056 of DTZW01000072.1, forward strand.
CAGGGT
>DTZW01000073.1 GCA_012961165.1 Gammaproteobacteria bacterium
GAACGTCGGAAGAAATTCTATTCAGATCCACAATTTCTATTGGAGCGAATGTTGCAGCTTCGTGAATTGGGATTCGATCAAGCTTCAATCGATTGTGTACCCATATTCCAGGAAGGCTATCGTACTGTTGATGCCATGTTAGATTACCTGGGAGAAATCTACCGCAAGTTGAAACCTGGGCTCGACTCAAAGCCTGACTGATAGGAGACAAACCGTGACTGATTCAAAACGCACTGGGCCGCTGGAAGACATGACCATTATTGATTGCACCATGGCGTTCGCTGGGCCGTTCGGTACGGTCCTGCTTGCAGACCTCGGTGCCAATGTGATCAAAGTTGAACCACCAGGCGGTGATGGATTTCGAAAGCTTCCGCCGTTCCCGCCAGATCATGCTCATGTTGGTGCGGAAGCCGAAGCGGGAGTGGATTACGGGATGGCATTTGCAGGAGTGAATCGTAATAAACGCAGTATTTGTCTTGACCTTAAAGACGCAGAGGACAAGGAGGCATTTTTGCAATTGTGTGAACAAGCTGACGCAGTGGTCGAGAACATGCGCACGGGTGTGATGGATGAACTTGGGTTAAGTTACGAGACCATCTCTAGGCGCAACCCCAAAATAGTGTACGGGGCAGTGCGCGGTTATGGTGACCCACGAACGGGTGAGAGCCCATATGCAGATTGGCCTTGCCTCGATGTGGCTGGCCAGAGTGCGGGAGGATTGGTAGAAGCTACTGGCGATCTGTTTGGTCTTGCGATTGCGGATATTTATCCAGGTACCTTGATGGCGCTGGGGTTAGTCGCAGCGGTTCATCGAGCCCAGAAAACTGGCATCGGAGAATTCTTCGACGTGGCAATGTATGACGCAACGTTTTCGCTCTTGAAATCGAGTGTCGCAGCATTTGGGTTAACAGGGAAAGAAAGAAACCCGGGTGCACGAACCCTGGTACCGTTCGGGCTATTTCCGGCTAACGATGGTCGAATTGCCATCGCAGCGCCAGTAGAGCGGCACTGGAAACTTCTGTGCGAAGCCATGGAACGAGAAGAGCTGATTGAGGATGATCGAACGCGATCCAATCCCAGGCGCGCAGCGAACTTTGAGTTTACGGAACAACAGATCAGTGATTGGACCTCTGCACGCAGCAAACAACAGATCATGGCATTGCTCGGCGGCAAAGTTCCTTGTGGTCCGGCTAACACCATGACAGAAGTCTTTGCTGACCCACATGTCGCTGCACGAGACATGATTCAGGAATTCCAAATTCCAGGCGAAAATCCCAAAGGCGTATTGGCGGGAAATCCTATAAAATTTGTGAACACGCCCACCAGTTTTCACCAGCGACCGCCAAAACACGGTGAGCACACCAACGAAGTCCTTACTGAGTTTGGAATCAAACGCAGCACAGAAGATTAATCTACAGACACCTCGGTGAGTCTACTGGTGCGATACCGGCAACTTGGCTCGCCCCCAGAACAGGAAAGGACCAACGCGCTCACCTTCATTGACTAACCGCAACTTTGGGTAACGCTTACGAAGCGCCGTTAATGTAACCCTTGCCTCAAGTGTTGCCAGCTCTCTACCTATGCAAACATGCAGACCTACACTAATGCATGTCATTAGCTGAGCAGGTGTAAGGGTTATAACTCTAGGATTTGAGCAAAGGCAATTGATCTGACAGATAGGATTACAACATCACCCATACCGCTAGTGCCAATCAGTAATACATGTGCAGCAGGAGTTCCTTTATGGTGAAGTGGGGTGTAGGGGGCGTTGCTAAGCCGTAAACTGGTCTACTGGTAGATAGAGGTAGGGTTTAAAGTTGTGAAAATCCGACCAATTAAAACTCCGTTCATAACCCTGCCTTGATTCTGGGTCGGTGACTAGCGGAAAACCTTCTCTTCAATCGTCTTTGTAATAGGGTAGAACTAAACTTGCTGATGGGGGCGGTCTTGACCTTGCGGCTCCAAAGCGTGCAAAGAAAGCAGATGGTTCAGCGTTATCCAACGGCAATTCGCCACTTAAGGCAGATTTTTACCGAGAATAGTATTCACTTACATATTCAGGGCACGGAGGTACTTGGCTGCCTACCTGAAAATTTGGTTTATTCTTCCTATCCCTAACCATTAAGGTCGGTCAGATTTCGAATTGTTGAATTTTGCAATTGTTGAGATATGGCGGTCATTGCAATTGGAACGCAGATCATCATCGTTCGAAGCCATGGATTCCATGGGAAATTCCAGTGTCAATCGGGCACTATACGACAATGCTGCATCCTGAAAAAACCAATTACACCTTTCATATTCCTGAACCCTGTTTTGAGCTGGTGCAGGTGGTGTTTACGGACGAACATTTACTGGTTGTCTGCAAGCCTTCAGGGCTGCTGAGTGTGCCGGGCAGGATTGTTAAAGACTGTGTCCTTAATCGGATGCTTGTTGACCACCCTGATGTACGGACAGTTCACAGACTGGACCTGGATACCTCCGGATTAATGATGCTTGCCCTGTCCAAAGAAGCCACCAGTGACCTGAATCGACAATTCAGAGAAAGAACCATCAAAAAAGAGTACATCGCGCTGGTTCACGGTGAGTTAGACAATGAAGAAGGAGAGATCGATTTGCCGATAAGAGCGGATCCCGACAACCGTCCGTTGCAGGTCGTTGATCTTGATTCGGGTAAAGCTTCCCTGACTCGCTATCAGGTCATAGATGCCGAGGAGGGCTATAGCCGGGTCAGATTAATGCCTGTGACAGGCAGGAGTCATCAGCTTCGGTTGCATCTATCGGCTATCGGCCATCCGATATTAGGCTGCGATCTTTACGCTCATGAAGAAGCCTTCCAGGCGAGGGACAGGCTTAGCCTGCATGCAAGTAAGATTCAGTTTGATCATCCGGGAACCAAAAAACTTGTGACTTTCGAATCGACCGTGCCGTTTTAATCCCCTGTCGCCTTTTATTTGGCGTTAGCGGCGAGTCAGTTTCTTTTTCTTGTTCTGTACATAGTCCACCAGGATGTATTCACCCAGGTTTTGGGGCTCCGCGTAGAAGATCCTGCCACCGTTAATTTTAGTCATTTGCTCAACGAATGCCTTTAAGTAGTAACTCTTGTCAAGCATGAAGGTGTTAATCGTAATGTTTTTTGTAGTGCAGCTCCGAACTGCGCGAAGTGTCTTGCCGATGGTCGTGGGTGTCGCAGGATAAGCGAATACCGGGCGCCCATTTTCAAGGTGCGCCGTCGGTTCGCCATCGGTAATCATGATGATCTGCCGGGTGCCCTGTTGGTGTTTCGCCAGAAGTTTTTCTGCGAGGATCAACGCGTGTTCCATATTTGTGCCAAGCAGGTAGTCGTCGTACTGGAGGTAGGGCAGGTCGTGAGCTTTGATTTCCTTGGCGTAAGCTGAAAACCCGAGTACGTACAGGCTGTCCCGCGGATACGCAGAGGAAATGAGATGATGCAAAGCCATGGCAACTTTTTTAGCCGACTGGAAGGACCCGCGAAGTGCCATCGACCAGGACAGATCAACCATTAACACTGTAGCGGTCTGGGTAATCAGCTCGCTACGATAAATTTCAAAATCCTCAGTCTTAAGCTGAACGGGCGATCCGGGACCTTCCCGATCCAGGGCATTTCGGATGGTTCGCGACATATGCAGATGGAAGGGGTCGCCGAATTCGTACGGCTTTGATTCTTCAAGTCGTTCGCCGAACCGGCCTTCTTCCGGCGTAGCGTGATTACCCAGGTTCTGTTTTTTCAGTTTTGAATAAATCTCAACCAGTGCTTTCTGGCCCAGGCTTCTGGTACCCCTGGGCGTCAGTTCCCATTTGTTGCCATCCTTGCTGACATAGCCTGCTTGCTCCAGAATCTCGAGCATTTTCTTCATCTTATCGAGATTATCCAACGCTTCGTCGCCAAGAAGTTCCTTGAGCTTGTCGCTGTCGATGTTATCCATTTTACCGTCGTACTGGGCGCGCTGTATTTGCTGCTCGAGTTGGTCAAGCTCAGTCATTTCCTTCATTAGCTCCATCGCGGCAAGAAGGTCGACCTCTTCATCACCCAGGAAGTTGTACTGTTTGCCCTGGGGGTTAAGGAAATCCAGTTCCTTGGACAGCTTCGCCAGACCACTCTGCAGTTCCGGATCGCCAAACTTCCCCTGCATCATGTCCTGCAGCTGCTGTTGCTGGTCCGGGTTCATGGAATTGAACAGCGACTGTGTCGCTGCCATCTGTTGCCGCATTTGTTCGAGTAGCTCATCCAGGTTGGACGGAGGGTTGTCACCAAACATGTCCCCATACTTGTCCATGAATTCGTCAAAGCCGGGGTCTTCACCTGCGATTTTCCTGACCAGCATGTCGTTCAGGTCTTTAACCATATTCTTCATGCGTTTGATGTCGCCGTCAGACATCTCGTTAACCATGTTCTCGACGTCCCTGAAAAAAGACTGAGTCATGGCTTTGCGGAGTTGTTCGGTTAATTTCAGGAACCGTTTTTGCGCATCGGTATTCAGGAACTCGTAGTCCTGCAGTGCCTTGACCTTCCCCGCGGCATCGTCGGGCAGGTTTTTGATGAACTCCTTGTTCTGCTCACCGATGTCTCCCAGAACATTGTTGGAAAAATTCTCCTGGTTTTCATCGTCAGGGCCTTTCTTCCTGTTGGCCCACTCGTTGATGGTGTCTCGTTCCATGCCCAGTATTTCTTCAAGCTGCCGTTTGATGTCTTCCATGACTCCGCCCATATCGAACCGTTCCAGGCGCTGCTGTCGTTCTGCCTTCAACTGGCGAAGAAGATCCCGTAGTCCCTTGATGTAGTTACCGTCGGAAGTATCCATGCCACGCTGCATTAGGTATCGCATTGCCTGTTGCAGGTCACCAAACTCCATCAGGTCTTCCGAAAGCGCACTCAGGATGTCATCTGCATTCAGCGCTGCTTTTTGGGACCCGTCCCAATTGGAATAGCGATTAAGTGAGGTGAACCTGGTGCTCATTGTTTGACCTGATAAAGTAGTTAACCTGAGTAAGTAGTGCGTCCACCAACTCGATCCTTGTTTAGCCTCTGGTTAAGGTGCAACCCGTCGAGAATAAATTCGACTGCTGATGCACGATTGGCTGTATTTGCCCCGGGGACGAGTATCTCAATTGCTTCAGCCAGGCCATCGATCTTTTTGATAATGTCTTCATAGTCATTTGACGGAAGCGATTCACCTGTTGTGACGTGAATTCCATCTGCAAACTGCAGAGCTAACGGTTCAAGGTTGATGCCTTCTGTAAATCTGCTGAATACGGCTTTGGTGGCGTCCTGGAACAAACGCTCCATGATTTTTTCCTCTCGTCCTTCTTCCATTGCCTCGAACTCAACCTTGCCCTGCAGAGAAGGCATAATGAAAGGAAGGTCAGAGATTCTTGGTACAACGTCTTGTTCACCCACTTCAATAGCGCGCCTCAGTGCATTGGCAAGTAGCGCCTCATAGTTGGAGACCGAGGCCCTGACGGACACACCGGAGCGCTGATTGATATCCGGAGATCGTCGCGCCTGTTGCGTAATTTCAGCGATGAGCTGTGACATGAATGGTGGAACATCTTCACGGTATTCGCCCAGGTCGAGTTTCCGTTGCTCCTGTTCCATGATTGTAATTTCTTCCAGAATATTTTGCGGATAGTGTGTTCGTATCTGTGATCCATAGCGGTCCTTGAGAGGGGTGATGATGCGCCCTCGGTTGGTGTAATCCTCGGGGTTCGCCGTTGAGACAATCAGGATGTCGAGGTCCAGCCGAATCTTGTGTCCCCTGATCTGGATATCCCTTTCTTCAAGAACATTGAGCAGCCCAACTTGAATCCTCTCTGCAAGATCCGGCAGTTCGTTGATAGCAAATATTCCCCTGTTTGTATGGGGGATCAGGCCGAAATGTAAGGCTTCTTCATCGGACAGATATCGCCCTTCTGCAATTTTGATGGGATCTACTTCACCAATCAAGTCCGCGATGGTGATGTCTGGCGTCGCGAGTTTTTCACCGTACCGGGTGTCGCGGTGAATCCATTCAATTGGGGCTTCCTCGCCCTGTTCCAGCAGGATTTTTTTCCCTTGAGCGCTAATGGGTGCATAGGGGTTCTCTGGAATCTCGACGTCTGCAAGAACGGGCGTCCATTCGTCCAGAAGGCTGGTCAGGCTGCGGATAATACGTGACTTGGCCTGTCCTCGTTCACCCATGAGGATCACATCCTGACCGGATAAAATCGCGTTCTCGATTTGCGGGATAACCGTGTCCTGATACCCGACGATATTCGGGAAGACATCTTCCTTAGCCTGGAGTTTTGAAATGAGATTTTTTCTCATTTCCTGCCTGACTGTCAGGACCTGGTAACCACTCGATTTCAGTTCGCCCAGGGTTTTAGCTTCTGTCACAAAGATCTCCGATATTCATAAGTCCTGTTCTCATCTAACCAGTTTGGCACCGGGGTTTGCAAGTATTCCGGTTGTATTGCCGTAGCCCGGGAGGAATTGTCATAATGGGCTGTCCAGCCAGGAGAAACAGGATTGATTACCACTGATCAGGTACAAATTGCAGCGGCGGAATACCTCGGAGAGAAATGGGGTACGCCAGTCACGGTCTGCAATGTCGAAAAGATATTTGGAGGAGCCTCTCGTGAAACTTATAAGCTCACGCTGGAAGTTGATGGTGAAACCAGGGGCGTGATCCTGCGTCGTGATCCGCCTTCAAGCCTGATTGATACTGAACGGCATCTCGAATACGGTGCATACGACCGAATCTATCCAACAGACATACCTGTGCCGGAGCCACTTTTCCTGGAAAACAGTACAGATTTTCTTGAGCAGCCGTTTTCCATCATGGCCGCGGTTGAAAATCCAATGAGCGACGTTGCGCTGTTGTCTGAAGAGCAGAAGCAAAAAATCGGTAAGCAGAAGTACAACCTGCTGGGGTGCCTTGCTGCGAAAGATCCGCTTGCGCTAAAGTTTGACGAAATTATGACTGTTCCAGACGCCGTCTCGACCGCGGCGGAGCAGTTGGCCTACTGGCAGGGGGTCATTAACGACGACGAAATACACCCGCAGCCTATTGCCCAGGCTGCGATTCGCTGGCTCGCGGCGAACCTGCCGCCGCCAGCCCAGAAAATCTCAATTGTTCATGGCGATTACAGAACGGGTAATTTCCTGTTCAATGACCAGGCGCAGATTACCGCCATTCTCGACTGGGAAATGTGCCATCTGGGTGATCCGCTGGAAGATCTGGCCTGGTCCCTGGATCCGTTATGGTCAGGGGAAGACCTCGAATTGGCCGGACGGCTGATTCCTCATGGCCAGGCAATCCAAATCTGGTGTGAGGCGAGTGGACTGTCATGCAACGAACAGGCTCTCAAATGGTGGCGAATTTTTGTTTCGGTGAAAGCCGTGGCAATCTGGATTTCGTCTTCCGAAAATTTTGAGAAGGGAGAGGGCAAGGACTCGATATTGGCAATGGCAGGCTGGGTCATGACGGATCGACAAAACCGTATTCTGCTGGACTATTTTACACCGGAGGTAATGTCATGATCCCGCATACTGATGGTGCGCTCAGGATGTTGAGCCAGCGCTTAATGACACAGTTGCTGCCTGACCTAAAGAGCCTCTACAGTTTGTCGGATGGCGCGCTGATTGGGTTACTGATCAACGCTATTGCCGACGAGACGGCCGAGGGCATCCAGCGCAGGCTGGACGACGTCGCTGAGATGAAGCTCATCTTTATAGCAGGCGAGGCGCTGCTGTCGAGCAGAGACAAAGAGGTCATCAGTGCTGAGTTGTCTTCCTATCGACTGGCTGATGTAAATGACCACCATGATGCGCTCACTCGTATTTTGGTTTCGTTACACCAAAAGACCGAAGATAAGGAAATCGAAGCGCTTAACCAATCAATCTGGGCTTACCTTCGAAGGCATTCACAACGCCATAAGATCACTGCCGTGCCCTAGGGCAGGATCCGGTCGGAGATTTCCTGGCGCTTAGGCTGGTTTTCGTGCCACAAGGATTGCCCGGGCAGGGGCGGGGTAGCCTTCTACGGTTTTGGTTTTGTCTGTGGGGTCCAGATAGTCCTCCAGGGATTGGAATTGCATCCACCTGGTTGCGCGTTGTTCCTCTAAACTGGTGACATTGACATCGGCCGTCTTGACGTCAATGAACCCCGCGCGCCGAAGCATGAGTTCCAGCATTGACGTCGATGGAATAAACCAGACATTCGCCATCTTTGCATAGCGGCCCCGGGGGATCAGCAACGTGTTTTGATCGCCCTCAACAATCAGTGTTTCCAGTACAAGTTCGCCACCAGGTTTTGCAAAACTGAGTAGTTCCCTCAAGTGGTCTATGGGAGATCTTCGGTGATAGAGCACGCCGAGTGAGAAAACAGTATCAAATTCACCGAATTGGGGGAGATGTTCACTTCGCAATGGCAATAGATAGGCGCGGTTTGGTTGACTTAACCTTTGAAGCAGACTGAACTGGTAATTGAACAATATGGTCGGGTCGATTCCGAGTGCAAGGTCTGCGCCTGCGCCGAGCATTCGAAACAGGTGGTAGCCATTGCCACATCCAATATCCAGGACCTGCTTTCCCTCAAGAGGTTCTATGTGCCTGCTGATCCGTTGCCATTTCCAGTCGCTACGCCATTCTGTGTCAACCAGGGTTTTACCTACCTGAAATGGACCTTTTCGCCATGGCAGGAACATTGACAGGACTTCCTCAAAGTCCGCGTTCGGGTCACCGACGCTAACAGTATCTGAGTCAAACTGGCTGGCTCGGGGGGTGGATTCAATAGTGGCGAGTGCTGCGTCCCATTCTTCAGCGCGACCGTGAAGTCGTGTCTCGCTCGACAGGGCCGCACGCAGATTTTCGTGAAACGGTGCCAGAAAGGTGTCGGTCGTTTCAGCCATGAAACGATCTATCTCAGAGCGCATCTGGGGTTACTTCGATCTGTTCACCAGGCCTGTTGTGACCGTGGTAAGACGACGAAATTAACGTCGCCAGGAAGTTCTGCGCGATGACGTGTGCGAGGCGATAGCAATGGACCGGTGCAACAAAATTGGCGAACAGCCATTCGCGCGCCTCTGGTAGAAAGTCAGCCTGCAGGATCCTGTATTCATCCCTGGTGAGGTATTCGGACATTACTTGATGCCAAGGAAGGTGGAGAAGTTAAGGCAACGCATACACTGCTCGACAACTGAAAAACCTGCGTCGTGCATTCTCTGCCTGTGTTGCTCTTCGGTATTGGGGATCAGCACGTTCTCCAGCGCGGCCCGTTTTTGTGATATCTCGAGATCGCTATAGCCATGTTGTTTTTTAAAGTCATGATGAAGTGTTGTCATCAACGCCTGCTCGGAGGAGTTTTCAAATTTTACTTTTTCGGCCAATAGAAGAATGCCGCCGACGTTAAGGCCTTCACAAATACGTACAAGAATATTTTTTCGTTCCTCGTCCGGAACGAACTGAAGCGTGAAGTTGAGGATAACAATCGACGCGTTTTCGATATTTGTTTCGCGCAGATCTTCGAGTAAAATTTCATAGGTGGCAGCGGAATGATCCCTGCTGAGGTTGGCTGTGCATCTTGATACCATGGCCTCAGAGTTATCCACCCCGACCACATGGCAACCATCCGGAAGGTGCCGCCGGAGCTGCAAAGTAGATGCTCCAAGTGAGCAACCCAGATCATAGACTCGGGTACCGGGCTGACCATACTTTTCAGCCAGCACTCCAATCAGCTGTAACACAAGCCCGTAGCCAGGGACGCTTCTTTCGATCATGTCCTGAAAAACGTCCGCCACGGACTGGTCGAACCGGAAGGCTTCGATCGAAGGCATGGGACTGGAGTAAACCTCGTCCTTTGGGTTAGCCATTGTTCAAACGTGCTAGCGAAGGGGTGCAAAGATTATCATAAACGACGAAAGACTTGACCCAATGCTAATGATAGATAAGATGAATTAAACTGGTATCGCCAGCCTGTCATGTTAAGAAATGAAAACGAAGTAGTAATCCCCGCGTTCAAGTATTGCTTGATCGGCAAACTTGTCCCCCGGTTATTGTCGTGAACCCCAGCATTCTCCGAATTAATACCGCTGGTGTACCAGTCGATTGGCTCACCTGGCAGGAAGCCGTTTGTCTGCATGCACGCGAATTGGTGAGTTGGACCTATGGTGAAGAAGTCATGGAGGTCAGGGGAGGTCATTCCAGGCTAAACGGCGAACGGACGTTGCTGACTTTAAACAGCATCATGGCCTGTAAGGGCAAGGTCTTTAACAAGATTCGAAAAGAACCACCTCTGACGAACCGTGCACTGTTTAGAAGAGACCAGAATGTCTGCCTCTACTGCGGCAAACTATTCAAGGAATGTGACCTGAGTCGTGATCATGTGTTGGCTGTTTCTCGTGGCGGCCAGGACAGGTGGACCAACGTGGTCACTGCCTGCAAGCGCTGTAATGCGCGCAAGGGTAATTACCGGCTGGATGAGTGCACGATGGAACTGCTCGCACTGCCATACCGACCAAACCATGCCGAATACCTCGCGCTCACCCATAGCGGTCGTATCCTTGGGGATCAAATGTCTTTACTCCGCAGGCAGTTCTCTTCCAACAGCAGGTTGTTGGAAGATGGGCCCTTGATATTATCCAGGAAGCCATCGGTCTACTAAGGAATTTCTGATTCGCGTTTGATCGGCGTGTCGGTTAGCCTGCCACCATGAAAAGAAAACTAAAACTTCTGCACACTTCTGATATTCATCTTGATGACAATATTGGCGATGGTGCTGATGCTGGTCCGGGTCAGGTTGGTTTTACAGCGGTTATTGATGAAGCGATCAAGCATGATGTCGACCTCTTTTTACTGGCCGGCGACCTGTTTGACCACAACAGGGTCAAGCAACCCTGCCTGGACTTCACTACTGAGCAACTCTCCCGACTAGAGTGTCCGGTGGTGATGATCACAGGTAACCACGACTGCATGGCAGACTTCTCTGTATACCACCGTTATGATCCGCGAGACGCTGGTTCACATATTACTTTCCTTCAGGATGAATCAGGATCGGTTTGCAGGTTCGAGGACTATGGCGTCACGATCTGGGGAAGGGGAATTGTTGATCATCATCCAGGCCATAAGCCATTAGAGAATGTGCCCCGGCATGAGCATGAAGGCTGGTATCTGGGGATAACTCACGGTTACTACGTCGATCGCGGTGCCGAAATGCTTTCATCTCTTATTACGCCGAATGAAATCGAACAGAGCCAGCTGGACTATCTTGCACTGGGGCATGTGCATGTTTTTTCAATCATGCAACACGGCAAGACCGTAGCGGCCTATCCTGGGTCACCAAACCTTGGGCAGGGAGCGAAAGAAATGTCTGTTGCGTTGGTTGACCTGGATCCGGAGCAGGGTATCAGCGTCGAAAAAATATCGCTGTCACCATGGGCGGCGTGACGCCGCCCAGTCGAAGGGCATCGTTCCCGAACCTGTAAGCTGCATTATCTCCGCCCTTGGCGCAGGTTCATCGAGATAGAGAAACCCGATCGTCCCGAACTGCAATGACAGATTATGGGGATAGGTGGGTGATCCAGGATTGACGCAGAGGGTATTGTCGATCAGATCGATTTGTTCGACGTGCGTATCGCCATAAACGAGTACGTCCAGGTGAGTGTCAGGAAATAACCGATTTTTCCATTTCCGTATGGTTAGGCCGGGCGGAATTTCAGGCATTGGAATATAGTGGGTAAGGCCAATATTGAATCCCTGCAGGTTAATCGTCCACGTTTCCCTTACCCGGTGGTCATTGGGTTGGACTTCCCGCCCACCGGAGCCATCCTCGCCATTTCCCCGTGCAGCATAGACTGGAGCAATCTGTTCAAGGCGATCCAGGACAGAAAAGTCGTAAATATCACCCGCATGCAGGATGCATTCAACGTCCCGGAACTGGTCGAACACATGTGGCCAGAGTTCCGGCATGGCTTCCGGGATATGGGTATCTGAAATCAGTCCAATTTTCATGTCTTCACGCCGTCAATGATTATGCAATGGTGCCATTGTTCTTAAGCTTGTTGATGATGTCATCAGGGATGTTAATTTCAGCGAGGATAGCATCCGTGTCAGCGCCCAGTGCCGGGGCGCCGTTTCGGAGTTCCGGGGTGCTTTTCGAGAACCTGGCAGCGGGTCTCGTTTGCCGGATGGTGCCTGCTTCCGGATGCTCAAGTTCAATGAGCAAATCGCTCGCAACCACCTGGGGATGCTCAATTACTTCCCTGCGTTTGAGTACCGGCGCGCAGGGCACACCTGCATCGTCCAGTAACGTCAGCCATTGCTCTGCGGATCGGTTAAGCAGGGCTTCCTGTGTAAGGCCAAGTCGCTCATTGGCATTAAGGTCCCTTTGGGCAGGTGTACTAAATCGCTCATCATCGGCCCACTCGGGATGACCAACCGCTTCCGCAAGGGCGTGCCATTGAGTATTAGTCATGGCTGATACACTGATGTAGTCGGTCTTTGTTTCGTAAATCAGGTCAATAAAGGTCGCTGCTCGCTGTGTGCTTACTTCCCGGCCCACAAAAGTCTGGCCGCCAAAGTCTGATGCCCACAGGAATGCAATCACGGCGTCCAGCATGGAAACCCGGACATGCTGGCCTTCTCCCGTTCTTTCTTTATGGAGCAGTGCGCTTGTGACAGCTTGAGCCGTTGTTATGCCGGTTAATTTGTCTGGCACAATGGTTCTTACCAGCCGGGGCCTTGCTTCATCCGACCCCCCCTGTATTGTTGTCAGTCCACTGATGGCCTGGACGATCGGGTCGTAAACGGGCTTGTGCGCCCAGGGACCTTTTTCTCCGAACCCCGAAATTGAAACATAAATAATATCTTCCTTCACTTTCCTGATTTCTTCTTCACCAATTCCCAGGCGCTCCACAACACCTGGCCGAAAGTTTTGAATAAAGACATCTGTCGTTGCTGCGAGTTTCAGCAGGATTTCCTTGCCTTCATCCGATTTCAGGTCAAGCGCCAGTGAGCGTTTATTTCGATTATTGTTCAGAAAGGTTGCGGTGAACTTGTTTTCTCCGTGACCTGCGCCTCTGGCGTGATCGGGTCTTGTCACCCCCTCGACTTTAATAACGTCTGCACCCTGGTCTGCGAGAAGCATAGTGGCAAAGGGGCCTGAAATAACAGTGGTCAGGTCAAGTATTCGGTAACCGTGAAGGGGGCCGGGCATGGTATGACTCTATTTTGTTAAAGTATTGATTCTATCTGGATTCAGCATGGGTGGCATCGGGCATTCGAGCGTGTCGGCGATTGTGCGAAGCAGTTCGGACTCGATAACGCTGACGACCTGGTCAGCGCTAATTGTTTTTATACAGGCTTTAATGAGCTTCGGTTTGCGCAGGGGATGTAGTTCTGCCAGTGCATCCAGGGCGGCGTTCATTTTTTTAAAGCTCAGGTCCTTTTTGTCTTTGAGTTTAACTTCCAGCCCCAGTTCTGATTTGCCAGCCACGAAAGCAACGTCCGGGGAGACACCCGACTGCTTATCGCAATAAGCAAGAAGCGAAAGCAGAACTTCACAATGGCTGCGAACGGACTCCAGTGTGTCGTGCCTTACGCGGGTATGTTTGGCTTCAAACACTTCGCCCAGGTGTTTACTGATCATTTTTAGTACCGCCCATTCAGATAGGCCAACCCTGCCATCGGCACGTATCAGAACATCCAGGTTCGCCATAAATATTTTGTATTGCGCATAACTAAGTTGACGAAGAGTTGGTAAAGCGATTTCCAGCAGTGGAAGTTTCATCTCCGGGTTTAGCAGGTGTTCGTGGCTGATCAGTTCTTCCAGAGCATCGTATACGCCGAGGTCTGATGACGCTTTCAGATGGCTAAGCTGTTGCGTACGAGCCTCATTACTCTGGTTAAGCATCAGCAGGTAAACGAGGGCTCGTGCTGAATATGGCTCGCGTGCAGCGGCGGTGTAGTCGTCAGGTAACGCGGCGATAATCTGTCGCGCCAGGTCAACCTGGGATTGTTGCGGGTTGCCGATATGGTTGAGCACTTCATCAGCGTCAATATTGACCGATGATGAAAACCCCATGACGCCCTCGGTGCTGCCCGCAGAGGTGGCGGGTTCAGGCGGAGTTGATTCCAGAAACCCCCCATTCCAAAGGGGTTCAATTCTCTTTATTCTCTCGGGCAGGGGAGGGTGCGTTGCCATGAGTGAAGCAAAAGAAAAGCTGACACCCTCAGAAAAAAAAGTGTGGCTGATTTCAGCACTTTCAGGGTGTTGCAAGACCGAGCCGGTTTTGTAGCCGCCGATGCGTTTCAGTGCATCGGCAATGCCTTCCGGATTGCGGGTAAATTGAACGGCGGAAGCATCCGCTAGAAATTCTCTCTGCCTACTTACCGCTGCTTTAATTAAATTCCCAAAGAATTGCCCAAGGTAGCCAACAAACATGAGTCCAGCGCCGATGACCAGAATAGTATTGCGCGATCGATTACGACCGCCAACGCCAACGCCGCGGAGAATTGTCTGGCCAACCAGCGCCAGCATCAGGATGCCGTACAGGATTCCCATCAGTCGGATGTTCAGGCGCATATCGCCGTTTAGGATATGACTGAATTCATGGGCGATGACACCCTGTAGCTGGTCCCGGGTCAGGTTTTCCATCGCACCGTAGGTCACCCCGATCACCGCGTCGCCTGGAGAATACCCTGCCGCGAAGGCGTTAATCGCTGGATCGCCGATGAGGTAAACAGGCGGAACAGGCGTCCCTGATGCAATGGCCATTTCTTCAACGATATTAAGCAGTTTATGTTTGTTCAGGTCACCTTGCGCGTTTACCAGTAATTCGCCGTCCATGAGTTCGGCGATCACTGCGCCACCTTTGCGTAGTGACAGTAGTCGAAATAGGCTGGCGAGCGTGATCAGAAGTACAACGCCACAGGAGATTGCAAAAAAGACTTCCCAGGAAAAATAATATTGACCCATTGCGATGCGCGCCGAGTCCTGGAAGTTTACAAAGACAAATATGAGCAGGTTGGTCAGGATGATCAGGGAAGCAACTGCCAGAATGAAGAGCAGGAGCAAAAACCTGGTGTTTCGCCGTGCCCGGTTTTGAGACTCAAAAAAGTCCATGTCAGTTCGTCATCTCACCGATGCGTTGCGCTTGTGCCTTAGAATGAAACGTTTGGGGCGTCCTGGATTGCCTCGCTGTCCGCGAACTCCAGGAGTTCCGCGTCCGTCGGGTGTCCGAAGCTTGCAGCCAGCACAACCTGTGGGAACGATTGGCGGTAAGTGTTATAGCTCATTATCTGGTCGTTAAATGCCTGGCGCGAAAATGCGATTTTGTTTTCTGTACTGGTCAGCTCTTCAGTCAACTGCATCATGTTCTGGCTGGCTTTAAGGTCTGGGTAGGCTTCTACCGCGATACTGAATTTTCCAAGTGCGCTCTGCAGGACGCCTTCCTGTGTGGCTAGATTTTTAATCGCGGCAGCGTTCCCAGGGTCTTTCGCTGCGTCTGCCAGCATTGATGCGGCGGCATCACGCGCTTTGGTCACTGCTTCCAGGGTTCCTCGTTCGTGTTCCATGTAACCTTTAGCGGTTTCGACCAGGTTTGGAATCAGGTCATAACGACGTTTCAGTTGGACTTCAATCTGCGCAAATGCATTTTTGTATCGATTTTTTAAGGCAACCAATTGGTTGTAGATGGCAACTGTCCACATGGCAAGTGCGGCGAGTACGACGAGTGTAATAATGGTCGAGACATCCATAGGTTGGTCCTTTTCGATAATGGTTGCGGCTGTTTTAATCGCTCTAAGGGTGGAATGCAAATGAGGTTAGTAAGAAATTGTTGATTTCGGTGTTATATCCCAAATTCTTCTCTGATTTTTTCATTATGCTGCCCCAGTTCGGGTACGCTCAAGGAAGTATTCTCTTTTCCTTCAATCAGGGCGCCTCGTCCCAGCGCCTTAACAGTACCGTTTGGGGTATCAATGTTCCTGAAGCGATTCTGCGGATGGTTGGCAAGATCATCCAGGTCGCTCACTCGACCATAGGCAATATTTGCCGCCGCAAGTCTTTCGATAACCTGTTCACGGTCAAATGCTGCGAAATTTTTAATGATGAGCTGCTCAAGTTCTTCCCGATGCTCCAGTCGACGCGAATTATTTGAAAAATGTTCATGGCTGGTGAGCGTTTCATCATCCAGGACCTGATGACATAGATCTTTCCATTCACGTTCGTTTTGAATGCTGAACAGAATCTGCTTTGCATCACCGCAGACGAATGCACCATATGGTGCAATTGAAGGATGCTTTAATCCATGATTTTGTGGCGTGAACCGACCGTATCGATGTTGCAGGTAGGGGACGTTCATCCAGTCAGCGGTCGCGTGATACAGGGAGACATTGATAATCCTGCCCTTGTGTTCAGGGTCCCGTTCACGGGCGAACAGTGCCTGGAGTATGTCCTGGTAAGCTGTCATACCGGCAGAGATATCAGAGACCGAAACGCCAACACGGGTGAGTTCGTCATCCACGCCGGTGACCGAGCACAGGCCTGTTTCTGCCTGTATCAGCAGGTCATAAGCCTTCTGTGTGCGATAAGGGCCGGTTTCGCCGTAGCCGCTGATTGAACATATAACGAGTCCGGGGAAATCTTTGGTGAGTTGTTCCGGTTGGAATCCCAGACGACCAAGCGCACCAGGGGCTAGATTCTGGATAAACACGTCTGCAGCGCCTAGCATATTCCGAAATAGCGCAGCGTCATTCGAATCTTTCAGGTTTAGCGTCACACTTTCTTTGCCTGCATTCAGCCAGACAAAGTAAGCGCTCTGGCCGCGCACAAGCTGGTCGTAGTGCCGGGCAAAGTCTCCCTCGGCCCGTTCGATCTTTATAACGCGGGCACCGGCTTCTGCCAACCTTCCTGAAACATAAGGCGCGGCCACGGCCTGTTCCAGGGCAACAACGGTGATTCCCTCCAGGTCATTCATCGGGTCATTCATCAGGTCGGTGCCAATCCGGGTAGTGCAAGCCGGGACCAGTGAATCAGGCCCCCTGGAACATTTGCGACGTCCTCGATACCTGATGCTTTCAGGATCTGGGTCGCCATGCTCGAACGCTTACCCGACTGGCACATTGCCACCACGGGTTTGTCGGTTGGTACTTCACTGATCCTGTCCCTGAGCTGGTCCAGTGGTATCAGTATGGATCCTTCAATGTAACCCAGATCCCCCGAGTATTCAGCCTCACTTCGTACATCAAGGACACAGATTTCGTCCAGGTGTCGGGCGACCCAGTCAGGTTCGACTTCCGGGATGCCGGCGAAGGTAACGTTGATGGGAGCCCAGGTGGGTTTCGACATTGGTGCGTCAGGTTTACCGGACCTCAGGTTAGCGGGTAGGGCAATATCCAGTTGTTTGGGGTGAGGCAGGCCCAGGTTGTTCATGTAACCGGCGAAATCTTCTTCCCGTGCATCGCCCCCGATTCTGGGGTTGAACTTTTTTTCTTCGGTCACCGTTGAAACGGTACGACCCATATAGTCATGGCCCGGGTACAGCAGGCACTCGTCCGGCAGGGAAAATATTTTCTCTCTGATGCTACCCCACAGGGTGTGAACATCTCCCGATTGAAAGTCGGTTCGACCTGCGCCACGAATCAACAAGCAATCACCTGTAAACGCCATCGTCTGCTCACTGGTCACAAACGTGAAGCAGCCGTCTGTGTGACCCGGAGTCGAATGGGCCGTAATTGAACAGTTTCCGAATGCCAGTACCATGCCGTCTTTCAGTTCAACATCAACGCCTGTAGCGCCACAGTTGCCGGACAGGGTAATTTTCGCGTCTTCAGATTCTTTCATTCGCCATGAGCCGGTCACGTGATCTGCATGGACGTGGGTATCAATCGTATATTTTACCTTCAGGCCCAGTTCCCGGAGCAGAGCGGTATCCCGCGCATGCTGTTCGAATACCGGATCAATGATGATGGCATTTTGTGAGTCGTTACAGCCAAGGATGTAAGTATAGGTGGAAGAGGTAGTGTCGAAGAGTTGTCTGAAAAGCATAATCGTGGAAGTAGTCGTTAAAGAGTGATGTATTATCCACTAAATGGGCCGCTAAGCCGATTGTTCCGTATGATATTGTGCCAATGTTGATTTCCTCTAGTGGCGCCAAACCCCTTCGGGTGCCGCGTGCCAGCGGTTGGTTGAGGTGTTTGATTTTTGCAGGGACGGGTAAACAAGATTTTAACGCTACGGGTAATCTTTTTTGTCTTTGTGGTAACGGCTAGTTTAGGTGGTCAGGCGTCTGAGACGCCGTTAACGGCACCAGACTTTGTGGGGGTCTCCGTTTGTAAGGGTTGCCATGAGAAGTCGTTCGACAATTGGCAGGGCTCGCACCACGACCTTGCCATGCAGCCGGCCACGAGTAGCACGGTTTTAGGTGATTTCGACAATGCCAGCTTCACCCAATATGGGGTGACTTCTGTCTTCTATAAACGGGGAGGCAGGTTTTTTGTGAAGACAGAAGGCGAAAGTGGTGAGTTGCAGGAATTTGAAATTGGATATGCATTCGGTTTCTACCCACTCCAGCAATATCTCATTGATTTTTCAGTTGGCAGGAAACAGGCACTCAGTATCGCCTGGGATTCGAGACCGGCAGAAGAGGGTGGGCAAAAGTGGTTTCATCTGTACCCAGACGAAAAAATCGGCGCCAGCGATGTGTTGCATTGGACCAAGCCAAGCCAAAACTGGAACACCATGTGTGCAGAGTGTCACTCAATGAACCTGCAAAAGAACTACAACGTCGATAATGCTACCTTTGATACGACCTGGACGGATATTGATGTGTCCTGCGAGTCCTGTCATGGGCCGGGATCGAATCATGTGAACTGGGCTAAACGGGTCCCGGGATGGAATAGCATGCAGGAATCTCTTGGTCTTGTTTTACATCTCGATGAACGAAAGGGTGTCTTCTGGCAAACAGATCCAACAAGCGGGAAGCCTGTTCGAAGCGAGCTAAAAGTTACCGATAAGGAAATCGAGATATGCGCGCGTTGTCATTCGCGTCGCAGTCCAATCAGCGAAAATTACGCCCACGGAGAGCGGCTGATGGATCATTACTTGCCCCGAACGCTCGACGCCGGGATGTACCATGCCGATGGGCAAATCGAGGATGAAGTCTATGTGTATGGTTCCTTTCGCCAGAGCAAGATGTATCAAGCCGGCGTCACATGCAGCGATTGCCATGAACCGCACAGCAACGAATTGAAGCTACCCGGAAATACTGTTTGCCTGCAGTGCCATGAGACGAAGACTTTCAGTCAAGCTTCCCACCATTTTCATGACACCAAGGGGCCAGGGGCTATCTGTGCTGATTGCCATATGCCTGCCAAAGACTACATGGTCGTCGATCCACGCCATGACCATAGTATGCGCGTACCTCGTCCCGATCTCTCAGAGAAATTCGACACCCCAAACGCCTGTACCAACTGTCACCTGGATAAAAGTGCTGGATGGGCAGCGGATAAAGTGCGCACATGGTATGGGCGAGATGCTAAAGGCTTTCAGGGATATACCGCCGTATTATCGGCAGCTCGCGCTGGGGAGTCTTCTGCGAGTTATCAACTCGCTGAGCTGATAAGAGATACATCCTCCCCTGAGATTGCTCGCGCTACTGCGTTGACTGAACTGGGTCCGGGGTTGAGCTTGCAGACCATCGATGTGCTGCCGCTTGCACTCTCTGATGCGGACCCGGCAGTGCGTACGGCAGCTGTGTCGATCCTAGATCGGACACCATACAATGTTCGCGCCCGGCTCGCATTCCCGATGCTGGAGGACCCGGTCCGAATGGTCCGCATTGCGGCCGCACGTGTTCTTGCGGCCATTCCTACAGGGGATCTTGATCCGGAACGACGGGCGCTATTAACCCGTGTGGCAAATGAATATATTGCCGCGCAAATGGCGAGCGCAGAGCGACCTGAGGCATGGACTAACCTCGGCAACTTCTACGTCGCGAAGAGAGACTGGCGAAAAGCGATTGAAGTCTATCGAAAGGCAATCGAGACTGACCCTGTTTTTGTTCCATCCTATACCAATCTTGCTGACCTCTATCGCGTACTTGGCGATGAGGCCAACGCAGAGAAAGTCCTGCAGGAAGGTTTAGTGTGGAATGAAGATGATGCAACGATCCACCACACACTTGGGTTGTCTCTTGTCAGGCAAGGCCGTATCGACGAGGCGCTTATTGAGTTGGCGATCGCGACCGGACGCGCGATAAATAACCCGCGCTTTGTTTATGTCTATGCCGTCGCGCTGAATTCTACAGGCAAGACCATGGATGCGATCAGTGCCTTAACGAGCGCTCACGATCAGTACCCTAACGACCAGGATATTTTGCAGGCGCTCATTTCTTTTAATCGAGAGCTCGGTAACGATGAGCTGGTGAGAATCTATACGAGTAAACTTGCAGTTCCCAGATAGTCATGGCTGGTGACTGAACGCTGCTGTGTGTACCGTTAGATGAAGCTTCAAGAATCCGGATTGAACAAAATATGAGGATCCGTAAGATCAAAAGCTGCAAAAGTCGTCCCAGTAGGCCGCGACAATAAAGTCTGGCAACGAAATGGTCTGAGTCTGGATTAGAGAATTCACGCTCACATAGAAAGTAAATTAGTTCTCCAATGGAAAAACACTCAAGCGATCAAGAGAATCCACGTTACGCCTGGCTGATGGTGGCTGTCGTTTTTACGATCAGTGCGTTGGCATTCGGAGCTCTGGGTTCCATTTCGGTATTCCTGAAACCGCTCGCCTCGGAATTTGGGTGGGGCAGAGGTCAGACTTCGCTTGGCTACACCACCATCTCATTTTCATCGGCTGTCTTTGGCATTCTCTGGGGATTCGTTGCAGATCGTTATGGTACGAGATGGTTTGGCGTTGTTGCGGCAATCGTTATGTCCTTTAGTCTTTTTATGCTGAGCCGACAAGATTCCATCTCTGATTTCTATGCTTACTATTTTTTGTTCGGTGCATTTGGTACGGCAATGGCCACAACGCCGCTCTATGCAAACGTCGGTTTCTGGTTTCGGATGAACCCGGGACTCGCTTTAGGTATTACGGCAGCGGGTGGCGCCGTTGGCCAGGCGCTGGTCCCGTACCTATGTGGTTTGAGTATCACGGCCTACGGCTGGCAGGAGACGTACGAGCATCTCGCCCTGAGCTACCTGATCATCGCGCTGCCGATCGGGTTC
The DNA here is from genome assembly GCA_012961165.1 of Gammaproteobacteria bacterium. Lineage (GTDB taxonomy): Bacteria > Pseudomonadota > Gammaproteobacteria > Pseudomonadales > Azotimanducaceae > UBA9659. The sequence continues at coordinate 21,224 of DTZW01000073.1, forward strand.
CTCATCAGGGAGTCGCCCTGGCGTGAGCGAGTAAGGCTCGAACCAGATGCTGAGGTTCGGCATTTCCCGTTGTCTGAAATAGAGGTCATTGCCTGGATAAGTGTTGCAGTGATCTTCTGCTGTAACTGTATGGCCGTACCGATCGTACATCTTGTCCCGATGCTGACTGACCAGGGCAACACGCTTGAATATGCTACAAGAGCCTTATTCATCCTGATGATAGCGGGTGCCCTGGGTCGCATCGTGGGCGGCAGGCTGGCCGATATGATTGGTACTTTACCTGCATACATACTGATGTCCTTTGGCCAGACTGTTTCTGTCATGTGGTTTCCTCAGGTGGAAGGTACAACGGCCTTATACTTGCTCGCGATCTTCTTTGGATTTACCTATTCAGGGGTGATGTCCTGCATTCTGATCTGTACTCGTATGATGGTCAGCCCCGGATTTGCGGGTCGCGCCATGTCGATCACTTCCTTCTTCGGTTGGGGTGGTATGGGGATGGGTGGTTTTGTGGGCGGATACTTTCACGACGTGACCGGAAACTACGAGTGGTCATTCGGTTTTGCGAGTGCAGCAGGGGTTGTGAACCTTATTGTGCTGACGCTGTTCTATTTACGTCTCAGAGACAGGATTAAAGCAGTTCTCTCGAGACCCCTGTAAAGAGTCTGTAGCGGCACTCAACCTGTTTCAGGTTAATACTCAGGCTCAGTATCGGCCGGAAGACCCTGAATTCGGGACTCCGGAAGCTAAGGTCAGCTGAGAGCAAGCCTACTCAAGATATGGCGCCATTGCGGGAAAATATATTGTCGGGTTGGGTGGCACGGTGATATTTAGTACACCTGAATAAGATCAGGGGTAGCCGCAAGCGTTACCTGCGTCATTAGGCTGACCTCAATACACTGGTCTCAATATATAGGTCCGCCACATGGAAATGCCGGGTAACAGGTCGACGTGACCAACGATCTCCAGACCGGCGCCCAAGGTGACTTCGGCTTCAAACTGGTCTGCAGGAACGATAAAACGGTTCTGATAGCTCGTGCTGGCCCGCTTCGCTTCTTGTTTTTTACGTCTCGAGGCCTGAAGGTTTCCATCAACCCAAAGTGACACCAGTATTTCACCCCTGGCCACGCGTGAAAATTCCTTAAGTATAGTGCTTCGATCTTCAGGCATGCCAATGTGATGCAACAGCCGCATGCAAAACAACAGATCAACCGACTGATCCGGCAGATCAATTGCGAAAGCGGAAGTCCTTAATAATTTCGTTTTTTTTAACTGCTCCAGAGGACGAACGCGAGCTGCGAGATTCAACATATCATAGCTGTAATCGGCAGCAATCAGATCTTGAACGCCTGATAAAAACAGCCGATCCCAGAAGCGGCCTGTTCCACAAGGTAAATCGAGGCAACTGGATACATTCGTCGCGAGCTGCAGCGCTTTGTTTGCCATACGTTGTTCAAGGTAGTTTGATACACGTCTGCTCGCACTCGCCCGGTGCTTGTCAAAATATGCCTGGCAATGTGTAGCATCGTATTTTAGGGAAAACGGTAATATCGTTTCTTCAGACTGCATGTCAGTTGTCCATCGCACTTAAGTGCTCGTTTGATGCAACCAGGTCAATAATCAATCGGTATCGGGCATTTTTATTCCAGACCGTTACCGGCTGCAGGGAGAAGGTATTGACCGGTTAGCTGGCAACCGGACAAAAGCGGATATGATGATGAACGTCAGATTGATTCTTACTGTTTATGTCTTGGCAATCGAATTGATGCCATCAACCCGACAACACCCATGGCGCTCGAAAGCAGAAATGTCAGGGTAAATGAGCCGCTTAGGTCTGCAATAAAACCGCCTATTGGTGGAGCGATGGTTTGAGCGATGCTAAACGCCAAGGTCGCTGCTGCAAAACTTGGCCCATAGTCCTCTGCTGTCGCGTTCTCGACGACATAAATCGTCATCAATGTTGGCAACGCGCTAAAGAGAAGTCCAAGTCCGATACATGCCGCTAAGGTAGGCAGATAAAATCCTGTCAGCACAATGCAAACGAACACGGGCCAGAGACCGTATGCGATTGAAAGTGCCAGGCGAATGCCTGCCCGATGCGAAATGGCGACAAACGTCGGACCACCAAAAATCATGGCGAAGCCCATCAATGTGAAAGCAACGGCTGCGTCGCCGGTGGTCCACGCGCTGTCGTCTTCTAATCTTGTGGTAAGAAAACCAATCACAAGAAGGTACATAAATCCAAATGTGGCGTAGGCGAGGATCAGTGGGAGCCAGCTATGCATTCGGCGTAACGCGCCGAACCCGCCGATTCCACCGCCGCCCCTCGGCTTAGCCTGATCATGACGAACGACCAATAGTGTTCCGGCCAGAACCAGCAACGCGATATAGAACTGGACCTGGTATACGCTGGACCACGCATGATCGCCCTCGGATGATCGCAAAATGCCGCTCAAGATGCTGGCAAAGACGATGCCAAGCCCGATACCCGAACTCATCAGACCGACAGCCAGTGGGCGCCGTTCCGGAGGTAACGCAGCGGACGCAATAACCGGTGCGGGAATCCAGAGAAATGCACCACCCACGCCAGCGACGAACAAGGCCATTGCCAGCAGAAGGGGTGAGCTGGAGACACTTGCAAGTAATAAACCTAAGGTTGCCATTATCAGGCCAAGACGCATGACATTAAGCAATAGATACCGGTTTGTTGCCCAGGCGACGAGCATGGTGCCCAGCAAATAAGCGACGACATTTGCGGCACCGATGAAGCCTGCCTGGGTGTTGGTGATGCCCATGTCATCCCGTACTGCCGGGAGCAAAACACCGTAAGTGAAGCGGCCAAAGGATTGGGCAACCGCAGAGGCCAGGGCAATCAGCAGCACCGTTGTCCAGCCGGAGCGGATCAATGATATTGGAGAAGGAGGGGGGGTGATGGAATTAATCTGGTGGATGTCGCCGCGAGTGTTGGCGAATTATAATGTATCGACGCTCCCAATGTTCCGCTCAAAGAGCTGGATGTGCGGGTTAATTGATCAACTGCTTTAGTGAGGAGTTCATGTCACGTATTGTCTTGGCTAGAAGTCGCGGGAAGCTCGCTCGGGACAATCAGCAGGTGGGGTGCTCGGCGAGTTCTGCATTCACTTCACAGCGGCCTGATTGTAAATTCAGGCAAGCACATCATCGGCAACAAAGTACTGGGGGTCTTCGATCACGTTGACCTCGACCAGTCCACCGGCTTTTATAAGAAGACGACGACGTTGTAAGTGCCGGGAAGCCCCTAGGGCAGCCCGATGGTCATGCCCCCGTCTACAACCATTTCTGCGCCTGTAATGTAGATGCTTTCATCGGTCGCCAGGAAAACAGCCATATTCCCAATATCTCTGGCGGGATCACCCATGTAGCCGATGGGTAACTTCTGTTCAATTTGGCGGCGGAGCGCCGCTGGATCATCCACTGCGGCGAAAACCGGATCCAAAATGGGGGTGTCGATGATGCCGGGATGGATAGAGTTGCAGCGAATACTGATTGCAGCATTTTCCAGCGCCACGGTTTTGGTCAATAGCCGGACACCACCTTTGCTTGCGCCGTAGGCTGCGCCGCCTAACTGACCGCGAAGCCCAACGACTGAAGACAGATTGACGATTGAGCCGCGAGTCGACCCGGTATTTTTCTTCATGGCGCGAACGGCGTGCTTACATCCCAGGAAGACGCCGGTGAGATTAACGTCCATCACGCGCTGCCAGTCTTCGAGCCGGGTTTCGTCGACAGGGCTGTTACTGAAAATACCCGCATTATTCACCAGTACATCAAGGCGTCCAAAACGCGAGACGACTTCATCAATGGTATCGACCCAGCTGCGCTCTGCGGAGACGTCCTGGGTAAGGAACTCAGCGCCGAGTCGTTTGGCAACGGCTTCACCCTCTGGGTTGATGTCAGTGATTATTGTCAGCGCACCTTCTTCGACGAAGCGTTGCGCGATGCCTGCACCGAGACCAGAAGCACCTCCCGTCACGATGGCGATTTTGTCATTCAGTCGTCCCATTTTTCCTCCTTTAAATCTGGCGCCAGTCTACTGGCAATATATTGACAATGATCAAACCTCCCACAAATTCCTTCCGGGCTCAATAACTGGATAACAAATGTCTACTAAATGGGGCTGAGATCGTCGTTTGCCCCCCGCTGAACGTGATATTTAGTTAACAATTCAATTTTTATGCCTCGAATGGCATGGCAACAGCCTGAACAGGATAAGATGACATGTCTTGCATACTAGAAACCGAAAAAGGACCTGAACCTGACGTCGCTACTGGATTTACCTTTACACAAACAACTGTTCAAGGCGCTCGATACACTGGGATTCAGCGAGGCTACCGAGGTTCAAAGCAGCGCCATACCGGCAATTCTTGAAGGTCGGGATGTCATGGTATCGGCCAAAACCGGCAGTGGTAAAACTGCCGCGTTCCTGTTGCCGATGCTGGATCACATGCTCCGAATGGACGCTCCAGGCCACGGTACGCGAGGATTGATTCTTCTGCCGACACGGGAACTTGCACTCCAGACGGTAAAGACCTTCGAGAAACTCTCGAAATTCACGCCTATCAAGTGCGGCATTGTCATCGGTGGTGAAGCTTATAAACATCAGATTGCATCGTTACGCAAAAACCCTGAAGTGATTATCGCGACGCCCGGCCGACTGGTAGAGCATCTGGACAAGGGCTCAATCGATTTCGATGATCTTGAGTTTCTGGTGCTTGATGAGGCTGACCGGATGCTAGACATGGGTTTTACAGAGGATATGAATACGATAGCCGCCTCCTGCAGGGAGCAGCGACAGAACCTGTTGTTTTCGGCGACATTGAAACATAGGAACTTTGGCCGTATTCAGGATATTTTAGACAATCCTGTCTCTATTGAAGTTGACTCCTTCAAGGAAGGACATAGCCAGATAACCCAACAAATGGTTTTGGCCGACGGTGATGATCACAAACAAAAGCTGATCAAAGCACTGGTAGAAGAAGAAAAAGCTGAAAAGGTTTTTGTTTTTTGCAAAACCCGGGCGCAATGCACTGAGGTCGGCCAACATCTCGCCGCGACGGAGTTGAAGGTCGGGTATCTGCATGGCGAGATCCCGCAAAGTGACCGGAAGCAGGTGTTGAATCGATTCCGGGATGGCAAGTTGCAGGTGCTGGTAGCGACCGATGTCGCAGCCAGGGGCCTCGATGTGTCTGACGTTGACCTGGTGATCAATTACACCGTGGCCCATTCGGGCGATGACCATGTACATCGGGTTGGAAGAACCGGACGTGCTGGAAGGCAAGGCAAGGCGGTTACGCTGGTTAACCGTATCGACTGGAACAAGAACTCCAGTATCGAGCGTTATCTGAAAATTCGCTTTGAACTGCGATCGGTGAAGGGTCTGAAGGCCGACTATACAGGTCCCGGTAAGCTGAAGAAGTCGGGCAAGGCTGCCGGGGCCAGGAAAAAACCCCGCAAACTTCCTGCGTCAAAAAGTCCTGCCCCAAAGAAGCGTGCCAGGAATAAGAAAAACATCGGCAAGGGACGCAAGGCGAAGGGAGGCGAGACTAAGGCGGACGAAACTAATTCAGATGAAACTAATGCATATGAAGCTAAGGGAAGCAGCCTTTATAGCAAATATCGCAAAAAAACGCCGAAGTAGCAGAAGGGGGGCGGGCTGTAGTTGGTTTGCTCACTCGTCAGCGCATTGCTGTAGTTGCCAATCTTCGTTAGGTTGCTCTATGAAGCGCGGCGTTTCACCCTTGAGCAAAGCGATAATACCCGTCGTCATATTCCCCAGGGCCACTTCCAGCGCCTGGCCTATTTCGGGCTCATTCAATTTGTTATCAGCGGTCATCTTGCCGGCCCAACGAATGGTGCAATGATTATCATCAATTGGGGTCACCGTGGCGACAACGGTATAGTTCTGCATACCGATGGGCTTACCCGCGGTGAGCGTGTAGGAAAACATCCGCTTGTCGTTATCAAAGGCAATTAACCTGTGTTGTACATAACCTTGGGTCGCGAGCTCGATATCGCGGATCATGCCGATCCCTTCGCCTTTGACTGTGATTCTGCTTTCATCCCCGCGAGGAATCCAATTCAGCACACGATCATAATGGCGGACTTCTTCCCAGACTGTCTCTGCGGAAAGGTCAGTATGGCGCTTGTGTTCAATCTCTATCATATTTTGTTCTCTCCTCTCCTTGCGTTGTGTGTGGCAAGAAACCACTTCACCTGCAGGAAAACAACGCCCGTTGGGGCGCTTTACTCCAAGCCGATAGAACACTAATCTGGAATAGACTTACCTGCAAGCAAGCGAGATGTTGATGGCTGCCAATACAGATATTGATTCGAGTATATTTTTCAGTAAGGAATATGCGGACAAGTCTTACCCCTCGTTTACTCCAGGTTGAAATTGTTGAGAGATCAACAGCCGGTGAATATCAGGCCTGTCTTGATCCGCGGTTCTGTTAAAACTGCTTGTTGGTGCGAAGATACCGTTACCATGGGGTGCTAGACGCAAGGTAACGTGTATCCTTGAAATGACAGGATATGAGAGGGCGTGAAGGCGTACTGGCATTTCCGTGATGCCAGGCACAAAGTTCGAGGGTAATCTTTTCACCTCTCCGACGACTTCAGATACCTTGTCGACCCAATCGAATGTTTCTCCGATTGGAAGGCCGTCCAGGATGAGCGCAGCTTTATCTCGGATAATACTCTCGAGTTTACTAAGGTTGCTCGGACTTGTTGTAGGGGTTACGACTTTGCGCTGCACGTCATGTTTCGGCTGATCCATGGCGATAAAATTAGGCGGGTTAAAATCGTCGTTAACAAGGCCTATCGCAATCGCGCCATCAGATGAAAATATCTTATGGTTGGTATCAACCGTCTTGATGTCTTCAAAACGGGTATTCGACCAGAATGAGCCTGCTTTACTATCTGCACAAAAGTGAAGCGGATCTTCTTTTCTTAGTCGCTCAAACCAAGCTTCGTGAACATTAGCTTGGTAGAGCTCAGGCCGGCTCATATTAAATTTGTCTAACGGAACGTCATAAGGGTTAACTTCCACCCAACTATCCAGCTTTTCGATTTCGGCCCAGTTCATATTTATCTCTTAGTCGGTTTTGTAGGTGGGTAATATTCATGAATCAATGGCGTGGAGCATAGGCGAGCCTCGATTTGTCACCACTGGGATTGTTTTGTTGACAGGTGGTAGTCGCGTGGTCAGATACTTGGTAACGAGTGACGGTGAGTGGTTTACTCTTACTATTCCTTTCGCAAGAGCCGGCTTCTCATGAAGACCCCAATTTACCTTATGTTTATCTTAACGCTGTGTCTGAATGCTCACGCTGCAGACTGGGATATCAGTGGAACGGTCAAGACCAGTGGAGGTGAGCTTCACTACCGAGTGTCCGGAACAGGTAAACCACTACTATTACTCCATGGCTACTCGGGGTATGGCGAACAGTGGCGGGGTTTTCTGGATGAATTCGTAGATAATTACAAGGTGATTGCTGTAGATTTACCCGGTCACGGACAGTCCAGCAAACTGCGGAGTAGTTTTATCATCGCAGACGCTGCCAGAGATATGTGGCAACTGATGGATCACCTGGGCGTGAAACAGATTCATGGCGTGGGTTATTCTGCTGGGGGTATGACATTGTTGCAGATGGCATTACAGGAGCCCTCAAGAGTTCAATCGATGGTTTTGGCCGCCAGCGCTTTTACCGTTCTTGAAGATCGCTCTGGTGAGCCGTTCGAACTGCTACCAGAGGCGTACCGGCAGGACCTGCTGCGTAATCACAATGGAGATATGGAAAAGATCCGTTCAATGCTCAGCGCGAAGTTTGTCGCGGATATAAAGGTTTCGGACCTCAGGGATCTTAAAACCCCTACCCTGTTGGTGTCAGGTGACCGGGACGAATCGTTTCCATTGCCTGTTGTCGTTGAAACCTACTTGGCTTTGCCCAGGGCTAAGTTGTGGATAGTCCCGGGGGTTGGGCATGCGCTTTTTTGGCCCTGGGGTGGCAGTGAGCGTTTGGCGAAGCAGTTCCCTGCGGAAGTTTTGCGGTTTTTCTGTGAGGTTCAATAGATCTAAAACTTTAAAGGGGCGCAACAGGATATGGGATGTGGCAGTTTTTAAATGCAGCGTGCTAACTGTAATCCCAAGAGTCCAATTGTTATAGTGCCTCGTATGTTACCAGGCAACCTTATACTGGCACCGTTGTTGGATATGATCGCTGCGCAGGCAGGTGAGGCGGACTCGAACCGTTCCGTTTCGCCGCAAGTTATCAGCGAGTTAAAAAGCAACGACATTATGCGTTTCACAGCCGCCGAGTCTTTGGGTGGGTTAGATCAATCCTGTACAAGAGTCGGGCAGGAGTTAGAGGCTATTGCAGCGGCGTGTAGCTCGACGGCCTGGTGCCTTTGGAATCACCTGAGCACCTTTCATTTTTTTTGCGGTTTGCTTGGGCCAAAGCACGCAGATTTCCTTGGTGATATCGTTAGCAAGCATGAGTGGGTTTGTTTCCCCGCAGGGGCAAGCACGGCAGTGATAGGATCGCAGACGAATCAAGAAATTTCACTGCAGGGTAAGGCTGCGTTTGGATCCGGTGCACGCTACGGTGAATGGGCCGGTGTCGCTTTTATGCACGAAGATGACCAGGCACCGAGTTTCTCTATGGTCAATTTAAGCCAATCAGGCGTAGACATTGATCGTAATTGGTTTGCGATGAGCCTGCGCGCCAGCGCAACGGATACTGTCCTCTATGAAGGGGCCAGGATTCCTGCTTCACGCCGAGTCGAGTTTCCTTTCATGTATCGGGTGCCTTTCAGGGACCCGGGTCGCCCGATGATTGCACACCGTTACCGGGAGGATTGGGTTGGACTGTCAGATATGTGGTTGGGTGCTATTGCTGTTGGTTTAACTCAAGCAGCGCTTGATGAAGTGACTGAAGGAATTAAGGGTCGCGTAGCAATTATGGGTGTAAAGGTGGCAGAACGGCCAACTGTGCATGTCAATCTGGGGCAGTCCCAGGCGAGGATAAATGCAGCCCGGGATACAATCTTTGCAGCTTTAGCAGAAACGGATGTGCGTATCGACATCCAGAAAATTCCTGACGAAACAGACTATCTGCGACAGCTTTCAGTATCGATGAATGCCCTGCAACAATGCGAAGGCGCTATGCGTTTGCTATTGCGTGTGATGGGCGGCAATGGTCTGCGCGAAGGTCCGGCTTTTGAGCGACGTTTTCGCGATTTACAGGCGATGCCTTTACACATCAATGCGCATCAGGACCGTGTAAGTGAACAGCTTGGTCGACACCTGCTGGGGTTACCGACTGAAAACCCTTTCTAGGCAATCGGGCAGCGCCAAACCTGGAAGTTTTCTGGTTTACTGAAAACCCTAGGGAGTGCCCACAGGCCATTTTGATTGCGGGTAAACTCGGCCTTCCGTTGTACCATAATCAGGTCAAGGCGCGTAGTAATCAGGATTATCACCGATCCACCTCAGATCCTCATCGTCATCATCAAAAGTAACCTGTAGCAAGAACAGTACTTTCCTATCGATGTACGCATCGTTGGTATGTGACACGATCAGTTCGAGTTTGAAAAAATGAATGTATCCTTCAAGCTCGATTGAAAGGGGTGAATAGATATTATCCTGGGTCGGCGTCTGCAGCTCTTTTTGACTAACAATATGCTAGAGCGTGGTGTCGGCAATACTTACCGTCGCAGCGCTGATAGAGGTGATCAACAACGTCATACACGGTCAAAAAACGTGCTTCACTATCTCGAGAAACCACGTGAACCTGCAAAACGGCCGATGGATGAATACCCGCTAAGATATGAGTGAAAATTTCGCGGTCATGTGTTTACCTGATGCTAAATATGTTGTGGAAATAGCGGGCCACGCCTTATGCACCTTTCTACTTTCGATTTGCTAATGGTAATGTAAGGAAAGCAGACCAGGGCGGAGCATAGTGTGGAACCTTATCGAATTGAATCTAGGCATCCTGGGTCATAAACCGGTCAACCCACGCGTGGTAATTTTGCACGGCAGGTTCATTCCGGCCGTAAACAAATGATTGGTTGGCACCCGAGTTGATCGACTGCTGAATGCCAAAGCCTATGCGGTAATCTTCATCCTTGACCGCTTGTAAGACCATCGCGCTAAAGTTTTCGGTAGCCTCAATCTGTTCCTTCGTTTCTGGAGGGCTAGCAGCCAGAATATACTGAACGGTCTCCGTGCTGTCAGGTTCAGGGCCGGGAAATATCTGGCTAACCAGGCAATGATCACCGAGGATGCCGGAAATGGACAGGTTGGGGAAGCAGGAATGAATCAGGCGAATATGCGCTTCGGGATTCCACGCTGATTTTTCCTGCGCAGTCAGGTCACCTAATGTCTTGCGACCAAACGTCAATCGCTGGTGCGGTCCATAGGTATCGAGTACCAGCAAGTTCCCAACGGTGTGTTTCCCGACGGTCTTACCGTGAACCAGGTTGTGGTGATAGGCTTCAAGATAACCATCCATCGTGATTTTCCAGCCGGGACTTTGCAGTACCCGACTTTCGTGCAGATGCCAGTCAGCGAGCGCTAGCGTATCAAGTTCTGCAGCGAAATCGCCAAGCCACTCATCCAGGTCAAAATGTACATGCGGCGTCAAACTGACCCAGATTAGACCACTGCGTTCTTCGCACGGTAACTCTGTCAACCCGTACTGCGAATAATCCAATTCCCCAAATGTTTCCGCAGCATATCTTCCTATGAGGGAGCCATCTCGGTCATAGGTCCAGGCGTGATAAGGGCATGCAAAAACCCGACTGGATGAGCGCCCATCTTCACAAAGGCGGGCACCGCGATGCCGGCATGCATTCAGGAAACATTTGACGCTTCCCTGATCATTTCGGCACAGGATGATCGGCGTTTCCATCACTGTCATCGCCTTATAATCGCCTGCTTCCGGAAGTTCTAATGATAATGCTAAAGCGAGTGGAAGGTTTTTGAAGATACGTTCACGTTCAGCGGCGTATCGCTCCTGGTTGGTATAAGCCTCGACCGGCATTTGCATCGGCTCGGGCGCCATGTCAGTTGTGTGATTCTGAAAATGATCCAGAGCCCTGGTTGCCAGGCCCATCATTTCTTCGTGGCGAGGGTTTTTAGTCACGACAGTACTCATCCTAACTCTAAAGGACCGTGATTATCGATGAAGCTCTGCCAAGCTGGGAGCGCCTCGGGGTAATCTGCCTCAAATCGGATATCGCCCATCAGCACGCGGTTGGCTTGATTTAAACCCTGGCTGTATTCAGTGGCAGGAACGTAATACAGGAACGAAATAACGCGTTTACAGAAACGCCATTGACCGTCCGGTTCTCGCCGATAATCATCGGCGTAGCGCATAGCAGCAATTGAAACAACGCCGTTGGGTGTTGTTTCCGCGTGACTGAGTATCAATCCTTGCGCTTTGTCAGGATCTTCGGAGTCTATTACAACGGTGGTATCGTGCGTCCAATGATAAGCAGGACCACGAATCTTAAATGTCTGTTCAAACATCGTTTGTATCGCTTCCTTTCCGTCTGCCACCATTGAACCATTGGGAGCGTCAAAACAGGCATCATTACAGAACAGGCTCATCAGTCTATCCATGTCGTGTTCATCACAGGCAATGGCATAAGCGGTAACAATGTCGCGAATCGCCTCTTTTGATTCCAGTCGGTCCAGGCGTTCCGCCAAAGCCTCAAGAGTAAGTGTATTGGCCATTATCAATTTTTTCCTGCTCGATCAATGCTCGGGCGTTATCAGTGAAGGGATCTGCTTCCCTTTGCGCTTTAATATCTAATAAAGCTGAGGCCAGCCAGCGAAATTTGAACGAATACCGGACATTCCAACTTGGCATTTTATCAGTAACCGCAGCGTATTTACGTCATGCTGGTCGCTCGATTTACGAGTCCAGAGGATCCTGCCACCGCACTGTGGTGACAGGTGTATTCGCTCTCTATTAGGTTTGATCATAGCATATGTGTAAAAAACCAAATAAAAGCTATTGGTGTATACGGTGATGTATACGTCAAATTTATCCTACGCGTAAAGTGTCATTGGTACGAAGGCTGGTTTTTGCTTGGCGACTGACTTTTGATTCATTGTTGGGGTGGTAGGCGCTCATGATTTCCCTTTGAGTTCTTTGCCGCCGATACTGTTTTGCAAGGGAATAATATTTGATATTTGTCTGCTAACAGACTAAGGCGGTCGTTATATTCAGGTTGTAACAAACATCAGTTTACACAGTAAGAAGTATCCGCCCGCTTGACTGAACATAACCGATTCTGTTGTCGAGAGTAGAAGGCCTGCCAGAAAGTATGCGTGTTGACCGACTGCTTCATCGTCTGAGCTTCCATGGCTTGCTATCCGCTTGACCCTACTAATATAGTATCTCCCTCGTGATCAGGGTCGGGCAATTGGATGAAAATTATTATAGTTGGCGCCGGGATTGGTGGATCTACACTGGCATTGTCCCTGGCGCATCTGGGGATTGGCTACACATTGATAGAGCAGGCACCTGCCCTGACAACGGTAGGTGCCGGTATTCAACTAAGCCCAAACGGTGTTCGAGTACTCGAGCAACTTGGGCTGGGAGAACAACTAAAACAGTTCTGCACAGAACCTGACTTTCATAAATATAGTGTTTGGGATACGGGCGAAACCGTTCTGAAAACACCTCTGCAGCCGATGGTAAAGGCAACCTATGGGCACGCGTACTACCATGCCCACCGCGCTGACCTGATAGACCTTCTGACGGCCCCACTCGATTCATCCAGACTTCTCTTGAATACCCGTGTTGCATCTGTAGAACAGAATGAGCATAGCGCCTGGGTAACCACAACTGATGGCCATCGAATTGAAGGCGATGTCATCATTGGTGCCGATGGAATTCATTCGATTGTGCGTGAACAGGTATTTAAACCCGGCGGTCCAAGGGATTCTGGCTACGCCAGTTGGCGAGGAGTAATCGATAGTGATGCTATCTCTCATCTGGACATCCCGGTGTCAGCCTGTGTCGATATGGGACCGCGCCTGTCCTTTGTTTACTATTTCGTTTCAGGTGGCAAAAAATTCAACTGGTTAGCGCTGGGAAGGACGAATGATCCCCTCAGGGAATCCTGGTCACAAACAGCGACCCGGGAGGAGGTGATCGCCGCTTTTGATGGCTGGTACGATCGTCCGAAACAAATTATTGAAGCGACACCGACAATCTTTGTCACTGCCCTGCACGACCGTGAACCGCCTGATTCCTGGGTAAACGGCAGAGTTGCGCTGATGGGCGATGCTGCGCACGCCATGTTGCCTTACCACGCTCAGGGTGCAGTCCAATCGCTGGAAGATGCCTGGGTCTTAGCGCGCACCCTCGAACTTCGCGGGGATTCTCCGCTTGTCGCGCTTAAACACTACGAATCTCTACGATATGACCGAGCAAGCCTGTTGGTACAGCAGTCAAGAAGCGCAGAGGGCTGGTATCACGTCGATACCCCAGAGCAGATTGAGTCGCGTAACGCGCGATTCCGCAGTACCAGCGCGAGATTGGAGGGTGGATTCTCACCACAGCAACACTGGCTATACAGCTATGATGCGGATAGCGCGGCACTCGGCACCGATGACGAATGGCGTGCGCTACGTCCCTGGTCTTAGATTACCAATACTGTTTATAGGTTCCCATATAATTGCCTAACAGTTTCCCTATGGGCGGGATTCATAACTTGCGCCCTGCCTCAAGTTTCGGAGCTGCCAAATTAGTTTGGCCTCGCGATTGTCACCAGGGATGTCTAAAGAAAAAGTGCTGGAAAATATGGGGGGTAACTGCCAAGAAGGACTTTGCCAGAGGGCTACATCGCTTGTTAAGCTGAATTCTAGTTCCTGGCCTCTAGTCCCAGGGAGCTACAGGGATCGGTTCAGACCAGAGACCACGCCTTTGTCTTCTGGATTCACTCTCCGCAGACAGCTCGTTGGCGTACTGTCTGTGTCACCACGCCATGCCTGTGAGTAACTGAGCGTGATTAATGTTTAATGTTAAGCGTGTTAACTCTTGAAGATCGATTTCGGGATCGTGATGCCTCGCCGGACAGTCTCACCGGTAATGGGGCACGGCTCCCTCAATTTGCTGCTACGCTGTGCGGCAAACATTCGCGTTTTTGAACGGCAGGTATAGGTCGAAAGTAGTGCCTTTGTCGACCACAGAAGTAAGCGCTACATTACCATCGTGCTCCTCTACGATTTGCTTGACGTTTGCCAGCCCGATACCCGTGCCTTTGTTACCTTTGGTGGTGAAATAACGATCGAAAGCTCTATCTTGTATTGTCTTAGACATCCCGTAACCATCGTCTGAAATCCAACAATGGACGGTACTTCCGTCGATTTTTTTCGCCCCCAGTTCGATAGTCCCATTTTGTTGTATAGCGTCACAAGCGTTCAATAACAAGTTTTGCATCACTCGTTTCATCTTGTCTTCGTTACCGACTACAGTCGAAACAGTATCAATGTTTAGGTTGATCGTAATGTCGGGATAAAGATTACCGACGAATTCTGCTTGCTGTAAGAGAAGTTCTCCCATGTTTATAGACTTTTTTGGATCATCCAACTGAGGGCGACCGACCTGGCTTAACTGCTTAGTCAGTTGCTCTATTTCAGAAGATGCTTGCACGATTTCTTTAATCAACGGTAGGCCCTCTGGTCCACAATATTCTCGGAGTTCTTGCAGATAACCATTCATCCAGCAAAGTACATTGCATAGGTCGTGGGAAACACCACGAGCTATATCGATAACAGGAGTAGGTGCTTCTGTCTTCGGCAGTAGATTTGTGTTGTTGCTTGCTACGAGTTTCAGTTCCATTCGTGTCTCTCCTCTAAAGTCATTCTGTAAAGTAAGCATCGGGATCCTTTCCGGGGCAGACTAGAGGTTGCAATCGTCGTGCCAGCCTGCCGTACCAGGTCAGAAAATATTTTTAAGCTATTGATATAAAAGGTAAATATATGTTTTTTTGAAAATTTTCTTAAGCTTGCGCAGCCCGAATGAACACACTGAGTTGCATTTCGGTATGCTTTATAAATTGCATAATGGCTAGTATTTGCAAACTGCAATTTCTTGGCAGCGATTGTCGCGGTCCCCTGGCGGCAATGTGATTGTTACCCTGAAGATAGCCTGGGGTGCTGATGAAGTGACATCGATGAAGCTCTGAACCGCCCCCCAGTTCTCCAGACACCGCCGAGGCTGTTATCTTTCTTCGTAACCAACTTATATTTCATAACTACTGATAGAAGCCGTAGTAGCCGACGATGACTTGTTGTTTGGTTTCTCTGGCAGGGTTTCTTCTATAGCTACAATTGTTGCTGCACACCGCTCATAGACGTCCTTCGATCGAGTCTTTGGTAAAAGGGTGTAACAATAGCGGCAGATGCTTTTTCAGGCTTACGTGTGTGAGATACTGACACCGATCACGTTATGCGAGTTCTCACGAGGATGTAGTGCGAAACAATTGTGTGTCACTTCGAAGCAGGACTCTATATGTTGACCGAATCAAACCACTATGACGTGATCGTCCTGGGCGCTGGCGCTGCTGGATTTTTGTGTGCGATGACTGCGGCAGAGCGCGGGCGGAGTGTGTTGCTATTGGAGAAATCCAATAAGGTTGGAAAGAAAATACTGATGTCCGGAGGCGGGCGATGCAACTTCACGAACCTCTATGTTGAACCCGGCAGCTATGTGTCAGCGAACCCCCATTTCTGTATTGCAGCCTTAAGTCGATTTACCGCATGGGATTTTATCTCCATGGTCGAACAGCACGATATAGAGTACGAGGAGCGAAAACACGGTCAGTTGTTTTGCGTTCGTTCCGCGAGAGATATCCTGGGAATGTTAGTTGATGAATGCGACCGTTCGGGTGTGATCACCGAAACCCACGTAGAGGTGGATGAAATAGAAGCGTTAGCAGGTGTCGGCGACGCCAGGTTCTCGCTTCGACTGGACCAATCGCGAAAACAGGGCGACACAACGGCGGTTTCAATGACCTGCAGATCACTCGTCGTTGCCACGGGTGCGCTGTCTATTCCAACGTTGGGCGGCAGTGGTATCGGTTACGAAATTGCAGAACAGTTTGGCATGCAGGTTTTGCCGAAAACGGCAGGTCTCGTTCCCCTAATGTTCACCGATACGTTTAAAGCTGCTTGCGACCGGTTAGCCGGGACCTCTCTTGAAGTTGAGCTTAGCTGCAACGGCCAATCTTTTACCGAAAGCATGCTGTTTACTCACCGTGGCATAAGCGGCCCAGTGGTGTTGCAGATCTCCAATTATTGGCATCCAGGTGACGAAATTCAAGTTGATCTGTTACCGGGGACTCTGGCGGCAGATTGGCTTGTCGACATGAAGGCTAATCACGGAGCAAGTCTTCTCCGGACCGTATTAACCCAAAAGTTGCCCCGATCGGTGGTGAAAGAACTGGCATCACTGTGGTGGTCCGAATCAGACCACCTTGCCCTGGCTGAATTTAGCGATACTGCACTGTGTCAGATTGGTAGCAAATTGAACCGATGGCAATTGAAGCCGTCCGCCACAGAGGGCTATCGCACTGCCGAGGTGACGTTGGGTGGTGTAGATACCAACGGTATTAGTTCCAAGACGATGGAGACCAGCAACCAACCGGGCCTGTTTTTTATCGGTGAAGTCCTTGACGTAAGCGGACATCTCGGGGGCTTCAATTTCCAGTGGGCTTGGGCATCGGGCCGCGCCGCTGGCCTTTTCGTATGAGGATATCCACTTGCCAAAGACCAGTTTCATTTATGAGTAACACTTATGAGTAACATTTTTGACATATTGATGACCCGGCTATATCTACATAACGTCTGACTATCGGCGTCGTCTCATCACCGGGGCCTGAATTAGGCGGACTGAATGCCTCTTAGCCGTGTTAAAATACTGCCTGGCTGGCCTTCTTCGAATCAAATGCTTCGTTTGGACAACATCAAATTGCCCCTGGACCATGCAGACAGGTCGCTGCTGGATGCAATTTGCAGCCGCTTGGGAATTAGTACTCGAGAAGTTGTCAACTTCACCGTTTTCAAACGAAGCTATGACGCACGCAACAAGGCTGACATACAGCTAATCTATCAGGTTAATGTTCAGCTTGGCGCCGAGTTAGAAAAGGATTTGTTGGGCAGGGAAAGCGTAATCTGCAGGCCTGCGCCTGATACTCGCTACCAATTTGTGACGATGGCTGAAAGCGTATTTCCGAACGAGGCGCAACAACGGCCTATTGTTGTTGGATTTGGACCGTGCGGCATATTATCAGCACTGTTGTTGGCGCAGATGGGGCTGCGGCCTATCGTTCTGGAGCGCGGATCCAATGTAAGGCAACGAACAAAAGATACCTGGGGCTTCTGGCGTAAAAGTCAATTAAACACTGAGTCCAATGTTCAATTCGGTGAGGGTGGTGCTGGAACATTCTCTGATGGGAAGCTTTACAGCCAGGTAAAAGATAAACGACATCTAGGCCGCAAGGTGCTTGATGAATTTGTGAAAGCTGGCGCTCCACCAGAGATCCTTTTTTTGAGTAAGCCGCACATCGGTACATTCAAGCTGGTAACGATGGTTGAACGGATGCGTGCTGAAATAATCAACCTCGGTGGTGAGATTCACTTCGATGCGAAAGTGGTGCGCCTACTCCATGAACCCTTTGTAGATTCCGAATCGAATCATCGCGATACATTAACCACTGAAGGAGCAAACGAAAATATCCTGCGGCAGGTGACAGGAGTCTGCTTGGCCGACGGGACGATTTTGAACAGCCGCCACATAGTGATGGCAATGGGGCACAGTGCGCGTGATACTTTTTCGATGTTGCTGGAGCAGGGTGTGTACATTGAATCCAAACCCTTCTCAATTGGTTTTCGTATTGAACACCCTCAGTCTGTGATTGATAGCGCCCGGTTCGGTAAGAATGCTGGTCACGCGATGCTTGGGGCAGCGGATTATAAGTTAGTCCACCACTGCGCCAATGGTAGAAGTGTCTATAGTTTCTGCATGTGCCCGGGTGGGACAGTTGTTGCTGCGACCTCTGAAGAGGGCCATGTCGTCACGAATGGTATGTCGCAATACTCGCGAAATGAGCGCAATGCAAACTCGGCCATTGTTGTCGGTATTAATCCCGAGACCGATTACCCGGGACATGTGCTGGCTGGGGTCGATCTCCAGCGAAAGCTCGAAAAACTCGCCTACGAATTGGGAGGCAGCGATTACAGCGCGCCAGCGCAACTCGTCGGAGATTTTCTTGCTGATGAGCCTTCCACTGCTTTGGCATCAGCCCAACCTTCATACAAACCGGGCATTAAACTCGGCGATTTGTCTGAGGCGCTGCCTGAATTCGCCATTGACGCAATACGTGAGGCTATTCTGGTTTTCGATCGAAAAATTAAAGGCTTTGCGATGCCTGAGGCATTACTCACAGGCGTTGAGACGCGAACGTCTTCGCCCATTTGTATTAAACGTGGTTCGGATTTCCAAAACCTGAGCATGAAGGGCTTATACCCTGCTGGTGAAGGTGCTGGTTATGCAGGTGGAATCCTGTCTGCAGGAATAGACGGCATTAAGGTAGCTGAAGCGCTTGCTGCATCGTTGCTGGGATCAACCGACAGCGACGTGGTTTGATCACCTGATAAAAAATTGCACTTTGTAAAGATCTATTTGATTTTTCGGGTTGAAGTCCATCTCCATGGAGAAAGCCCACGGCATTGATGATGCCATCCAGTCGCGCTAGATGCATAGAGGTTGCTTGCCTGGCAACATGTCAGGCAAACGGTGGAATGTTGGACAGCACTGTCAACTCAGCCTAGGCTTCGTGACATGAAAGCTGAAACATTATTGCCCCTCGGTAAACTGGACCCTGGTCTTAGATTGCCGGATGACAGTCTGAACCTGAATGAAGTCGCTATTGATGCAGCGACCACCGAGTCTCTTGGGTATCAGACGTTACTGATGGAAGAAACGAAGGATGACCCTTTTCAGGTCCTCACAATGGCGGCACTCGCCACTCGTCGAGTGAACATCGGCACATCCGTTGCTATCGCGTTCGCACGCAGCCCTTTTGTGATCGCCCAGGCTGCCTGGACGTTACAAAAAATATCCAATGGGCGGTTCGAACTGGGATTGGGTTCGCAGGTGCGCGGCCACATTATGCGGCGATACGGGATGGACTGGCATGCTGCCGGGCCCTGGATGCGTGATTACGTCAATGCGGTGCGCGCCATCTGGCACAGTTGGCAGACTCAGTCGAAGCTTGAGTTCGAGTCAGATCATTACCAACTGAATTTGTCCGTACCCCTTTTCACTC
>DTZW01000074.1 GCA_012961165.1 Gammaproteobacteria bacterium
TGCGAGCGTGGTCTTAACAGGATAAATCACAAAAGTGTGGAGTGTCTTGAATGCTGGTGTGCCCGCCAGGCACCAATATGGAGCATGGGAAAGAGCCCACCGGCCAAACTAGTGCGCTATCAGGTTGGATCTTCCCGATACCCCAGGAATCAAGGCAATAAACACACCAGGAGCGCTGGCACGGAACTTGCGTTTTACGCAAGGACACAAAGAAATCTAAATTATCGGAATCAAATGCGAAAGAAATTAGTACTGGTTGGAAACGGTATGGCGGGAATGCGCGCGATTGAAGAATTGCTCAGCGTGGCTCCGGACATGTATGAAGTAACAGTGTTCGGCTCGGAGCCGTGCGGGAATTATAATCGCATTCTATTATCGCCACTTCTGGCCGATGAAAAATCTCTGAATGACATCATGCTCAATTCGCTTGCCTGGTATACAGAACAGGGAATTACACTCCACACCGGCAAATTGGTTACCAAAATTGATCGCCTGCGTAGAGTCGTTACAGCCGATGATGGCACGAAGGCACCCTACGACGTTCTAATTCTCGCCACTGGTTCTCACCCAATAATGATTCCTATTCCTGGTGCGGATCTTGATGGTGTTGTGACTTACCGAAATGTTGAAGATGTAAACGCCATGTTGGCAGCGGCAAAAAAGTTTCGCAATGCGGTGGTGATCGGTGGAGGCTTGTTGGGCCTGGAGGCGGCCTATGGTTTACAGAAACAGGGCATGGACGTAACCGTGGTGCATTTGCTTGATTGCTTGATGGAACGGCAATTGGATAAACCAGCCGCCGCTTTACTCAAGGCCAGTTTGGAGGAACGGGGTCTTCGTTTCGAAATGGAGGCGCAGACCAAGGCCATCATTGGCAAAAAACGCGTAGAGGCGGTGTCATTTGTCGACGATTGGGAAATACCCGCCGACCTGGTGGTTATGGCCGTGGGTATTCGCCCCAACATTGATCTCGCCCAATCGGCAGGTATCTACACAGAGCGCGGTATTGTGGTTAATGACACTATGCAAACCTACGACCCAAGGATTTATGCAGTTGGTGAATGTGTGCAGCACCGTGGTACATGTTACGGCCTGGTGGCGCCGCTGTTCGAACAAGCAAAAACTTTAGCCAATCATGTCGCGGAGCTGGGCTTTGCCCGGTACGAAGGATCCATGCTCTCGACCAAACTAAAGGTTACCGGTATTGACGTATTTTCAGCCGGTGACATAGTCGGAGATCGCGACACGGAAGCGCTGCTATTTCAAGATCCTGTTAAATCTTCCTATAAAAAACTACTTTTAAAGGATCAGAAAATCGTCGGTGCAGTACTTTATGGCGACACGATAGATGGATCCAGATTTTTCCAGATGATTCGAGACGGTATCGATGTCTCTGACATTCGCGAAAACCTCCTTTTTGGCCACAGCACGGTCGGAGATTCTGGCACGGCGGGCACTAATACCATCACTTTGTTACCGGCGACCACAGAAATCTGCGGCTGCAATGGCGTTTGTAAAGGCACAATTACTGATGCAATCATCTCGAAGAACTTATTCACAATAGATGATGTGCGTTTGCACACAAAAGCCTCTTCTTCGTGTGGATCCTGTACGGGTTTGGTTGAACAATTGTTGTCCGATACCCTGGGTGGTGACTACTCCGCATCACCTGCCAAAAAATCCATTTGCGCCTGCACCGACTTTACGCATGACGAAGTCCGCAAGGCTATTCGCGAACAAGATCTTAAAACCATACCATCAGTTATGGCTTTTCTGAACTGGAAGGAGCCCGAGGGTTGCCCCAAATGCCGTCCCGCGTTGAATTTCTATTTGTTGTGTCAATGGCCAGGTGAATATCAAGACGACCAGCAATCCCGTTTTATCAACGAGCGCGCGCACGCTAACATTCAAAAAGACGGTACCTATTCTGTAATTCCACGAATATGGGGCGGGGTTACCTCTCCATCTGAACTAAAGGCAATCGCCGAGGTGGCCGAAAAATACCAGGTTCCCACCGTTAAATTTACCGGAGGTCAGCGATTGGATTTGTTGGGAGTGAAAAAACAAGACCTGCCCGGCGTGTGGCGTGACCTGAATGCAGCCGGATTGGTTTCTGGTCATGCCTACGGTAAAGCACTTCGAACTGTAAAAACCTGTGTTGGTAGTGAGTGGTGCCGATTTGGTACACAAGACTCAACGGGGCTGGGTATCAAGTTGGAGCGAATGGCATGGGGTTCCTGGCATCCTCACAAAGTCAAGTTAGCGGTCTCAGGGTGTCCGCGCAATTGTGCTGAATCAACCATCAAAGACTTTGGCGTTGTGTGTGTAGATTCTGGCTATGAACTACACATCGGTGGCAATGGTGGAATAAAAATCAGACCAACCGATTTTCTCTGCAAAGTAGAAACTGAAGCAGAGGTGTTGGAGTATTGTGGCGCCTTTTTACAACTCTATCGGGAGAACGGCCACTATTTGGAGCGCACCGCACCCTGGATAGAGCGTGTCGGGCTTTCCACTATCAAGGAGGCAATTGTAGAAGATCAAACAAGGCGCATGGAACTGCACGCGAAATTTTTGCATTCGCAGAAGTACAGTCAAACGGACCCGTGGGCAGATAACTCGAAAGAAGAAAGCGCATTGAGCTTTATGCCCATTGCGGCCAATCCCGCTGATTCTGAACAACGGATCAGATTGGAAGTGGGATCATGAGTTGGTTTCAAGCAGGTAAGTTAGATCAAATACCAGCGCGCGGTGCGCGGGTAGTCACTACCAATATCGGTGACGTTGCCCTGTTTCGAACGGGCGACAATCAGTGTTTTGCTCTGGCAGACAGCTGCCCGCACCGACAGGGGCCATTGTCCCAGGGGATCGTCCACGGCACAAAAGTGACCTGCCCACTGCACGAGTTAGTCATTGATCTGGAAACCGGCAAGGCTGTCGCGCCTGACACGGGTTGCACATCTGTCTATCGCGTTAAGACAGAGGAAGGCCAGGTTTACCTGCAGTTGCCCGATGCATGATTCACAACAAATTCTAAGCACCTGCCCGTACTGCGGTGTTGGCTGTGGTGTGATGATTCGCAAAGACGAAAACCGTTACGACATTCAAGGCGACGTCAGTCATCCTGCAAATCGTGGTCGTATTTGTCCTAAAGGATCAATGCTTATAGACACGCTAAATTTAGACGGCAGGTTGTTGCACCCACAAATCAATAATGAGCAGGTAAGTTGGGACCGTGCGCTTGATAAAGTTGCTAACGGGTTTCGTCAAACTCTCGACAATCATGGGCCGGATTCGGTCGCTTTTTATGTGTCGGGACAACTATTAACAGAAGACTATTATGTGGCCAATAAGCTGATGAAAGGCTTTATTGGTGGCGCCAACATAGATACGAACTCTCGCTTGTGTATGGCATCGTCTGTTGTTGGCCACAAACGTGCGTTTGGTAAAGACACGGTTCCGGGGTGTTACGATGATCTCGAATTGGCGGAACTTGTCGTGCTGGTTGGGTCAAATCTCGCCTGGTGTCACCCCGTTCTGTACCAGCGGCTGTTGTCCTCTAAAAACAACAATCCTAATAAAAAGATTATTGTTATAGATCCTCGACGAACCCAGACAGCTGAAATTGCCGATTTGTTCCTGCCAATCAAGCCAGGAACGGACACGATTCTATTTAATGGTTTGCTCAGCTTTCTGCAGCAAAACAACGGCATTGATCGAACCTTTACAGATACCCACACAGAAAATTTCGCCGCAGCGATGGAGGCAGCAAGTATGAGCGCTGTGGATATCGAGTCAGTAGCAAATCTGTGTGATTTAGAGGCGGACCAAGTGCGGTATTTTTACTCCCATTTCCTGAAAACAGGGCGTGCCGTTACAGTGTATTCCCAGGGAGTAAATCAGTCGACTTCGGGTTCCGACAAAGTTAACAGCATCATCAACGTACACTTGGCAACTGGAAAGATAGGTAAATTCGGTTGCGGCCCTTTCTCTATTACGGGCCAACCAAATGCTATGGGGGGTCGCGAAGTTGGTGGTCTGGCAAATCAACTGGCAGCCCACATGGATTTTGCTGAAGACGACATTGATCGTGTGCGCCGATTTTGGGATTCACCGGCGATTGCGACCAGGGCTGGGTTGACCGCTGTTGATATGTTCGAGCAACTCGCGAAAGGAAAGATTAAGGCCATTTGGATTATGGCCACCAATCCGGCGGTGAGTATGCCAGACGCCAACCGTGTCAGGTCAGCACTTGAACGATGTGAATTGGTTGTGGTTTCTGATTGTGTTGAAAGCACCGATACCAACCACTACGCCAACATTTTATTACCAGCACTTGCCTGGGGAGAGAAAGAGGGCACAGTAACCAATTCGGAACGCTGTATATCCAGGCAGCGCACGTTCATGCCAGCGCCAGGTGAAGCCAAAGCCGATTGGTGGATTATCGCAGAAGTTGCGAAGCGGCTTGGTTTTCAGGAAAATTTTACGTACAACAAAAGTGCCGACATATTTAGAGAGCACGCGCGCCTGTCAGGGTTTGAGAATGCCGGAACCCGGGATTTCGACATTAGTGGCCTGGCCGAGCTGTTTGACCAAGAGTATGAGCAACTCTCTCCAACCTATTGGCCGAAGCCTTCTGCCACAAAGGAAGGAACTCGTCGTTTATTTGCCGACGGTCAATTTTTCACACCTAGTGGTAAAGCCCAATTTGTTGCCGTTTACCCTGAGCCACCGGCGGAGAAGATCAGTAAAAATTTTCCGTTGATATTAAACACCGGCCGGGTACGCGATCAATGGCACACTATGACCCGTACGGGAAAGTCTGCTCGCCTGGCAACTCACGTCAGTGAACCGGTTGCGGATATAAACCCAAGCGATGTGGAAACGTTTTCACTCTCCGACGGTTGCCTTGCGAAAATTGAAAACGCACGAGGCTCAATGGTTGTGAGAGTTTCGTCTAATGATTCAGTTGCGATTGGACAGGTGTTCGTGCCTATGCACTGGAGTGGGCAATTTGCTTCCGATGGTGGCGTTGGTGGACTTGTCAGTCCCCAGGTTGACCCATATTCCAAACAGCCCGAACTTAAATTTACGCCTGTTTCCATACGGCAGATCGATTATTCCTGGTACGGCTTCATGCTGATCCGTGAACCTGCCACTGCGATCACAACAGATTACTGGACACGCAGCGCTGGGGATGGGTTCTGGTGCTATGAGTTGGCGGGACACGAACAACCCGAGTCCTGGGATAAGTGGGCACGCGAGATAGTTGGCGATACGGGTTCCTGGGTGGAATTTCGTGACGACTCCAGAGGCCTCTATCGGTGTGCGGTTTTAGTCGGCGAGCGCCTGCAGGCCTGCATTTTCATTGCCAAAACACCTGAGTTACCTTCAAAAACCTGGTTAAGTGGTTTGTTCAATAATGACTCGATCTCTGACGCTGCGCGTTTAAATCTGTTGTCTGGTCTGCCGGGCCCCGGCGAACAGGAAGCCGGTAAAGTGGTTTGCGCGTGCTTTTCCGTAAGGCGTAACGTGCTACTGGAGGCAATTCACGCCCAGCAGCTCACTACCACATCACTGATTGGCAAATCCTTAAAGGCAGGCACCAACTGCGGTTCTTGCATTCCTGAACTCAACAAAATTATCAAGGAGTCAGACGCCAGGTTGAAACTGTCAGCTGGTGTCTAAATAACATGCAGTATTTGCCCATTTCATACAATATTAAAAACAAAACCGTGCTCGTGATTGGCGGCGGCGCAGTGGCGGCTCGAAAAGCACAGTACCTGATCAGGGCAGGTGGCGTCGTAACGGTTGTTTCCCCGAAACCCGGGAAATTGGTTTCAAAATTGGCGGATAGTGGCCAATTACAACTAATCGAGGAATGTTTTAAGCCTGAACAAGTGGCCGGAAAAACGTTAATAGTAGCCGCGACCAATCATGCGCTGGTAAATCGAAGCGTGTTTGAAATTGCCACTTCCAAACACATTCCTGTAAACGTGGTTGACCAACCTGAGCTTTGTAGTTTTGTATTTCCAGCCGTTGTCGATCGCTCACCAGTGACTATTGCGATCAGTACCAGCGGCTCCTCACCGGTACTTGCCAGGTTACTCAAAGCAAAAATTGAAGCTGCTGTGCCCTCGGCTTACGGTCGACTCGCGAGTCTCCTGGGATCATTTCGTAATGTCGTTAAACTTCGATTTCAAACATCTGATGAGCGGCGTCGATTCTGGGAAGAGACACTGGAAAGCCCAGTGTTTGAACTAGCTTTAGCAGGAAATCTGCGAGGCGCGAAAACTTTATTGGAACAGCGCATTGCCGGAGCTACCTCTGTCGTTGAATCCGGTGAGGTGTATCTGCTCGGCGCCGGACCAGGCGACCCGGACCTATTAACGTTGCGCGCTGCTCGCTTACTGCACAAGGCAGACATCGTTTTTTATGATGGCCTTGTGGGTCAACCCATACTCGATCTTTGTCGACGCGAAGCGGAAATGGTGTATGTGGGTAAGTCTGCGTCTCACCATTCAGTACCACAGGCACAACTAACCCAGGCTCTGATTGACGCAGCCCTTAGTGGTAAAAAAGTAGTTCGGCTAAAAGGTGGTGATCCATTTGTTTTCGGGAGAGGCGGTGAAGAAGTGCAAGAACTAGCTGCCCGGCAAATTCCCTTCCAGATAGTACCGGGAATTACTGCCGCAACGGGTTGTGGGGCGTACGCTGGCATTCCTTTAACACATCGTGACTATGCCCAGAGTGTTACCTTTGTTACCGGCCATACAAAAAATGGCAAACTTGACATCAACTGGTCTCGCTTTGCCGGATCTAACCAGACCCTGGTATTTTATATGGGATTGGCCAACGCGGGAGAAATCTGCCGTCAACTCAAATTGCATGGCGCCAAGGACACAACGCCTGCGGCTCTGGTAGTACAAGGCACGACACCAAATCAACAGGTGATTGTCGGTGATCTAAATACGCTTCCAGCACTCATCGCGAAATCACAACCGCCATCACCTGCCTTGATTATCGTTGGTGAG
>DTZW01000075.1 GCA_012961165.1 Gammaproteobacteria bacterium
GGCTGGTAATGGCGGAAGCAGCTACATTCGAGTTGAGTAAAGTTATTAGCAAGAGGCAGGCTTCCCAGGTCGTAAAGCAGGCTTGTAAGAATGCAATGAAATCTGGTTCTAACATGATTGATGAACTTGAAAAAATTGCAGATGCAGAAGTGGACTGGCAACAACTCAAACAACCGGAAAATCATCTCGGTGTTGCAGACCAGATTATCGGAGAAGTTCTGGATTCTTGTTGAATAAATAAACAACGGGGTCGGAGTAATTACCCGGGGTAAAGTGCCGGAGTAAACGCACCAACTTCCCAGTCTGACATTGACCATTCTCTGCCTAAAAGTTGCCACCCTGACTTTCTGATGTAAAAAACCTGATCAAGATACTTTAGCAATCTGGAAAAGATGTGGTTTAAAATACCTATCTTCCGTTGTCGAGACAGATATATTCCTGGTCAGACAATTACTGAATCAATGTGAACTGGTAGCACCTGCAGCTCTTAAAGAAGGTTATTTACACCCTGAGCAGTCAATGTCACCCTGAGCAGTCAATGTCACCCTGAGCAGTCAATGTCACCCTGAGCAGTCAATGTCACCCTGAGCGTAGTCGAAGGGTCTCGTCACGTAAACCAGGTATCTGGAGATCCTTCACCGCGCTCGTGCGCGAGTCCGATCAGGATGACATCGCCTATTCAGCTCTAATGCCTCTACCGGGATAAACATCGGGCACAACCTCGCCCTCATCAACAACCAGGGTTCCATTGACCATGACATACTCAATGCCATCTGAATGCTGGGCTGGTTTTGTATAGGTCGCCCTATCCATTATCTTGCCTGCATTAAAAATGGTGATATCCGCATCAGCGCCCACCTGTATCCTGCCTTTCTTTTTCATTGCTGGTGCGAATGCCTCAAGCCGACGAGCAGGCATTAATGTCATTTTTGTGATTGCCTGCATCAGGGTCAGTTTTCCCTCTTCCCGAACATATCGCCCCAGGATCCTGCCAAAGGTCCCGGCACTTCTTGGATGTGAAAGCCCATCTACAAACGGAATACCATCACTGGCAATAATCAAATCTGGCTGTGCGACAAGCCATGCATTCAATTTCTCTGTACGACCATGGATAATGACCCAGCCACCCTCTTTTCGATATTTATCAAAACTTTCTTTTGTTAATCGCTCCCCGGTTGCTACCCACTGGAGCTTTTCGAAATCGCTGTCCCAACTGTCAAACAATGCACTTTCCAGCCTGGTAGATCCTGCAGTGTAGGGGTAATTCTCAGTTGTAACATCAAGGCCATTATCTCTCATACCCCGGATCATCCCAAGTGCTGTCTCGGCATGTTCACCCATGCTGGAGTTAATATGTACCACATGCAACGGCGCACCGGTTGCAGCAGCATTGGACAGGACCTCCTGTAATGGCGCAAAGGGATCACCATTTAACTGGTTGGCATTGCGAAGATGAACAAAGATTGGCAGAGCTTGTTTTGCCGCAAGCTGGAACACACTATATATCTCCTCGTGATCCGCACTCGGTGTATAAGTGATACCAAGCCCAAGCCCCAGGCCGCCTTCCTCTATGCCAGCTTGAAGGAAAGCCAGGATCTGTTGCCGGTCCAGTTCATCAGGAGAGTGATGGGCACCAAATTCAAAGGCCTGCTCAGCAGATACCCCGCCCCGTGTAGCACCGGCGAGTTTTTCAGCAAATACGTTTCCACGCACAAAAGGATGACTCACGCTTGCACCGAAGTTAATCGGGGCTTTTCCTCTTCGGGAGTCATACCAGCTTGCAACCGGGTAGGTGCCAATCTCCAGTTCAAGCGCAGTAGTTACACCATCCGCGGCCTGGAACTGGTTACTGATTTCGTCCTGGCCATGGGCATGAAGGTCAATAAAACCTGGCGAGACAACCAGGCCAGTGGCATCGATAACATTGTCACCTTTCAGGGGGTGTTCAGATATTGCCGTGATACGACCCTCATCGATTGCGATATTTCTAATCGCATCCAGGCCTGTCTCCGGGTCTATTACACGGCCATTGGTGATGACCGTATCAATGGCATGTGTTTCAACTGCACCAAGAAAAAGTAAGGCAAAAAATGTAACCCGCATATCTGGTTCCCGCCCTTTGAATTATCATCAAGGATATTCCAGAACCGGTCAGTAATGCAAAATGCAATGCGAGGGTTAAGTTTGCGCTTTGTCGTAAAAGCTAAATTTGGTGCTGGTTACAAATTCCTCTAACTTTTCTATCTCTTTGAAAACATCTTCCTTACTCAGCGAATCATCGGATTCAAGGTGGCCGTGTTTTTGAAGTTCTTCTATTCTGTTAATGGTGCTCTTTATTTGATCCCGTGTATTGATTAAATCCGGATCAATGTTTTCCCAATTGATACTGGAAAGAATTTTCACAAGGTTGTCTGTTCGCTCAGATAATTTTGCCAGTTCGTCCTGGGTAATACTCCAACCCCTCAACTCCTGTAATTTTCTTTTCTCCCAATCATGCCCCGCCACAAACACCGTCATGGTGTGAATGAAGAGCCCTATACCCCAGCCGAATAGAGGATAAACGAACCACACTTCCCCCTCCCAGTTCATTAAGTTGATCGCAATCAGGAAGAGGTTAACCGCGAGATAAGCAGCGACATGGGAGTAATAACCCTTAAGCTCCTGGATTCTTTCTTCAGCCTGTTTTTGATTCACTATGACCCTCGGTTTTCAAAATGATGAATTCAACAATTGTATCCTTGAAAGAGGCAATATTCGTGCCGCGACTACATTATCAATTAAACCAATAACTTAAGTTCTGCTGTGCCTGGTTCATTGTTTATTTTGATCAATAGATAACTATATTGACGAATACAGGAGCCAACCAGAATCACCCAATCAGGTTTGCCGTAAAAGCATGGGGGAGTAATTCGTCTATCGTGCAGGTTTTGCTGTTTCCATCAGCATCATATAACACGATCTGAAATCCGGTATCTGCCATTTCCGCAATCACCTGCAGACACGGGCCACAGGGCAACGTATAGCCTTGATTTTGACTGGCTAGTAGATGAAGTGATTGATATGTGCGGTTCTGACAAGTTAACTCGTTCAGACCGATGAAATCCAGTCCCTAGTCGCAAGCCACTGCCCTGCTCCATTGGTTGAACGCAGTGACCCTGAGATTCCAATAATGTTGCGCCCCAACCAAGTGTCTGCCTAAATTGAAAACGTTCTGAACTGCTGGATGGGCAGTCAAAAAGGTTTGAGCCTGCCTGGCTGATTTGAATTTTCGCATCCCTCGCGCCCTCACTCTGATCGCCTCATGAGATTGCTCTGCCCGATTATTCTCATACTGTTTGGTACTGTGGATCGTCTCAGGAATCAGCTCCCGATGTGCGACACCGTAACTACGCAATTTGTCTGTCACGATCTTCCTGGGTTCTCCACCATGACTTCGCAATATCCGCTTGAAGAAGCGCTTTGCTGCCCTTGCATTCTTTTGTGCCTGCAGAAATACGTCAACAACCTCACCGTCCTGATCAACAGCACGCCATAGATAATGTTGCTTGCCACTAATCTTCACAAAAACTTCGTCGATGTAGAAGGTATCACCAAACCTTCGATGCTTTCGCTTCAATCGTCTGGAATATTTCGATCCGAATTTGATACACCAAAGCCTGATAGATTCGTAACTGACGGTGATACCGCGCTCGGCAAGGAGATCCTCAACATCTCGCTGGCTGAGATTGAAGCGATAGTAGAGCCAGACAGCATAAGAAATGATATCTGGCGGGAATCGATGGCGTTTGTATGTGTTCATCCATAAATTCTAGCAATGACGGTCAGTTAACTTGTCAGTACCCCGAAATCAAATGCCTCTGATTCATTAGGCAAAAAGATGGACAAGGCATTGAATCCACCAAAAGCGGCAGGCTTTTCACGAGGTGAAATGCTGAAAGCGAGCGGCTAAACTTAGGCTAGCTCCCAATCTTGTGTGAGCTCTTTGTAAATTCTACCCCGACCCCATTTATTCGATCCCATTTATTGAGGATAAAAAAAACATTGCTGGCCTGCCCGGAAGAGCGCGGTTGGTACGACGTGGTCCTCACCAGGGACTTTAAAGCCGGGTTGCTGCTGAGGCGGGTTGCCTAACAAGTTAGGATTTGACGGTGAATTCCAGACCGCCCTCGAACGGCAGGGTCATGGTGGACAATCCACTGACCGGGTCGTCGATGAACTCAAAAAGATCTCGATAACCATGTCGATAGGATTCGGTGTTGTCCGTGATGATGACTGCACCTGCTCGAAGTCGTGGGTTGAGCATTTTCAGGAGCGGTGCTGGTATCGGTCCCCAGATGTCCATCAGAATAAAGTCGATCGGCGCTTCGATATCTTTTAACTGTTCGAGAATGTCTCCTTCCCGCAAGTCGATAAATTCTGCGACACCCGCCCGATCAAAATTTGATCGCGCAATTTCAGCTTTGGCTGGTTCGTACTCCGAACAATAGACCCGCCCTTCTCCGCCGTCTTCAGCAATGTTTTCACGAATCGCTGCGGCAAGATATATTGTCGATACGCCGAAAGAAGTCCCGACTTCCACTACGCTCGTCGCGCGAAGTGACCGGATTACCTGGTAACAAAACTCCGCCTTGTCTCGGTCCAGCGCGACCAGTTTGTCTGCGAAAAACTCGACGGTCTGGTCGTCAAAGACCGCGTCGCTAAAGTCAGGTTCCTGACTGCGCTTACGATAATATTCACCGATCGCGGCTTGCTGGTCCGCTTCCAGTTGATAGAGATCATCCAACAGCTGGTTTATTTTCGAATCTCGGATTGGGCTGGTCATAGAAGATCTCCGGATGAATACTGGCCAGCCGAATGATCACTTGACCAAAAATCCAGTATATACGATGTTCAGACGAGTCACTAAGACAGGGGTCGTAAAATAGGGACCAGTAGGGACCAGGACCAAGTGCCAGAACCAACTGACAGAGAGTCACTGCCATTTCGCTCAATCCCTATCGGCTTCCACTTACCTCGTTTGCAAAAAACCCCTATTACAATGCACCGATGCCTCGCCCATTACGATTCTGCCCAGCCGGACACACTGTTCACGTCGTCCAGCGTGGGAACAACCGCAACATCTGTTTCACCTGCGATGAAGATATTGCTACATTTGCTAACTGGAATAATTGGGGTCGGGGTAAAATTTACAAATCCGTAACAGCTACCGGTATCTCCAATCTCGTGTGAGCTTCTTGTAAATTTTACCCCGCCCCCATTTATTTAACCTTTTTGGGTTTCTGTGGTTGGCGCCCTTTAGGATCAGCGGGAAGCCATCGTGTTCCCCGTTGTTCTGGTCTTTTACCTACAGTTGCTTAATGTCGCCGACGAACGCACCCGTCAACATGCAGAAGGCAAGAATGCCAACGCCGTAAACTACTATTGCGGCAGCCTCTTTTTAGGCTGACTTGACGATCGGGTCGTGATCCAGATTCCAGCGGGATGCCTGCTCATATGCATAGGCGATCTGTAACGCACTTCGATCATGATAACGAGGCGCGATAATCTGTAGTCCCATCGGCAGGCCCTTATCACTGAAACCAGCGGGAACATTGATGACCGGGCATCCCGAGAGCGTTCCCATAATGACGATCTCCATCCAGCGATGGTAGGTATCCATGGCACGACCATTAATAGATTTCGGCCAGTGAGTTTCCGCTGAAAAGGGGAACAGCTGGGCGGTCGGCAGAACCAGATAGTCGTACTGCTCAAACGCGGTTAACAGTGCGCGATACCATTCGGCTCTTGCTGTAGAGGCTCGATAGACGTCATCACCCGTCAGTTTCATCCCTCCTTCAATTTCCCAGATCATTTCTGGCTTCAGCATCACTCGCGTTTTTTCATTTTCATAGAGCGCGCTGCCACGGCCGCGATTCAGCCAGTGCCGAAAAATGAGCCACGTCTGCCATAATTTATCCATCGGATAATCCGGATCAGCCGCTTCAACTTCACAACCAATATCCCGAAAGGAACCTAGAGCTCTCTCGCACAGGGAAAGCACGCCCGGTTCAGTTGCAAGATAACCATCCAAATCACCGAGCCAACCAATTCGTGTTCCCTTGAAGTCTTTCTTTAATGGCTCGGCAAAGCTTGCGGGGTTACTTTGAATACCGCCTGGATAGCGCGGGTCATAACCCGCGATAGTAGAAAGCAACATCGCGGTATCAGAAACGTTCCTGGCCATTGGACCGTTACAGGGCAGCTCTTCTATAAAACTGTCAGACAGCGGTACCAGACCCGGCGTCGGTCGAAATCCAATCACATTGCAGTATGCGCCCGGGTTACGCAGGGAGCCCATTAAATCGCTGCCGTCCGCGACCGGCACCAGGTTCAGGCGTAGTGCAGCTGCTGCACCACCACTGCTGCCGCCCGCTGTACTTTGGCCATCATAGGGATTGAGCGTCGCACCAAAGACAGTGTTGTAACTCTGTGAGCCCATGCCAAATTCGGGAACATTAGTCTTACCAACAAATATCGCGCCAGCTTGCCGAATTCGAGCAATATGAAGTGAATCTTTCGTCGCAACATTATTCCTGAAAATGGGGGAGCCGCTGGTGGTGATCATGCCTTCGACATTAACCAGATCTTTAGCGGCGTGTGGCATGCCATGCATCCAGCCACGGTAGTTACCTGCGCTAAGTTCAAGATCACAGGCCTTTGCCTGCGCCATTAATGAAGAATCGTCCGGGCGCGAAACAATAGCGTTATACGCAGGGTTTACTTTGTCTATACGGGTCAGAAATGTAGACATGACTTCAACACAGGAAACATGACGAGACCTGATCGCGCTGGAAAGTTCCAGTGCAGTCAGTGACGTGATGTCTGACGGAGAATTCGCGAACAGGCTACCAGGGGCAACCAGCGTTCCTGCCGCCGCGGCACCCATTTTCAGGACTGATCGTCGGCTCAATTGAGCCTGCTCAATATCATTCATGGCGGTTCCCATTTTGT
>DTZW01000076.1:0-5726 GCA_012961165.1 Gammaproteobacteria bacterium
TTCTTCATGCAGCTCGCGAAGCGCGGCCTCAATCGCATCCTCACCGTCATCGACTCGCCCTCCCGGCATCGCCCATTGTCCACTGTGTTCCTTTAATGTAGACGAACGTCTTGTCACGATGACTGAGGATTCGTTCTGGTGATCAAAGATGGTAATTGCAACGGCAGCGTGCCGGTGTTCATCAAGTGATTGCCTTTCGTCTTTGAATGTCGAAAGGTTGTGGCGAATGTTCAGCCGGGTTTCGTCGTTATAATGATAGTGGGAGATGGGCCGCACAGTTATTGCCCTTTCAGTTCTTCGTTTATTGCGATAGTGAGATCCGCCGCATCTGCAACTGCAGGGCGGTGAGAAATGATAATGATAAGTCTGTTGTGCTTCAGGGACTGCAGGGTGGCGATCACTCGAGCTTCGTTTTCTGGATCAAGATTACTTGTTGTTTCGTCAAGTATCATCACCGGGCGTTGCTTAAGCAACGCACGAGCGAGTTCCAGTCGTTGTCGTTCACCGACGGATAGCGTGGTGCCGTCATCTCCGATAACAGTATCAAGTTGCGCTGGCAGCGCGAATACAAAATCAGCTGCGGCCTGCTTTAGCGCGGCGCAGAGTTCAGAGTCTTCCGCCGGTTTCCGTCGAAGCAGATTCATGTTGTCCCGGATGCTGGATTCGATCAGAAATGGCGTTTGTGGGACATAGTTAACCAGCTCTCGCCATGCCATCTGCGAACCGGAATTAATCAACCTGTCTCCAGCAGATAACTCACCCTCTTGTGGGAGAACTAATCCGGAGAGAATATCTGCGAGGGTCGATTTGCCTATGCCTGAAGTACCAGTCAGCGCCACCAGCTGATTAGGTGCAAGCGAAGCAGTGAAATGCTTAAGTGCCCAGCTGCCTGATTCCGGATAACGATACGAAATGTTCGTGATTCGAATGCCTTCGCTAAGGTTAAACTCCATCGGCGTCTTTGGGGGGTCCGCATTGAGGTTGAGTTGTTCCAATCTGCAATACAGTCCCTCAAGACTGGGCTTAAGGTAGGCAATACGCTGAAATATCATACGCAGTTTATTGACCTGAGGCATCAGCCTGGAGAATACAAGTGCAAGAATGACGACAAGAGCGAGTTCTGCATTGACAACATCTATAGCCAGGTAAGCGAGAATACAAAAAACCAGCGCGCTGGTGAAGGAATAGACTAGCTGCGTTAGAGACTCAACCGAGGTATATCTGATCTCCTTTTGTGAAAAAGCCTCGACCGCTGAGTAAAAAATTGTAGTGTGACGCTCACCGGCGTTACTGCTTTTGATGTGCTTGATACCTTTCACCTGATCACTGGCGCGACGGTGCAGGGCCGCGCTGGCTTCAAGGTGTTCGGAACCGACTTTCTCGATCAGTCTCCGGGTCGGCACAGTGGCAAGCAGCAAAACAACACCCAGGATGACAGCAATAACCGTGATGCCGGGAGACAGGTAAAAACAGATGCCGGTATAGATAAGCAGGGTAAAGACGCCGGTGGCCAAATCGATCAGCTGATGGAATGCGTATGCGACGTTTTCTGATTCTTCGATGACTATCCGCGTATAATCTGCCTGGTGGTATCGGCCAATGACAGTGACATCAGCGTTCATCGCTGCCTGGTAGATGTCTCTTCTGATGCCCGCGATCATTTTTTGCTCAATGGTTTCGGCGGTCACGGTCTGCCAGTAGGCAAGGGCAGCGTTCAACAGCATGATGCAAAAAAACAGTGCCAGAACGATGCTAAGGCTTTTGGTTTCCGGTAATAGTGAAACCAGGAAGGCCAGCTGTGGGTTGGAAATGTCTGTAGGCTTGATCGCAAAACCGATAGCAGGTACCACGAGCAAGAAACCGATGCCGCCAATAAAGGGCCTCGAGAAGATGGTCAGTTGAAGCTGGAACAGCTGCATGCCGCAATCGGACAGGTGATGCCAATAGGGGCGCAGTAATCGCACAATAATCAGGCTTTTGCTGGTTCGGGTGCCGGGTTTTGCTCACTGGTTCCCTGGTAGTCGTAATAGTCCTGGTACTTGCCGTAGTAGTGAGCCGCCTCGAAATCAATCTGGTTGACTACGACGCCGATAATGGATGCGTTAATAGTGGTAAAGCGATTGATACAGGTCCGGATGGTTGGTACAGCAACCTGATCGTATTTGGTGACGTAAACGACTGAATCAACGTGGGTGGAAAGAACGTAAGCATCACTCACCGCAACGCATGGCGGTGAATCGATGATGATGGCATCGTAGCGTTTGCCGAGTTCATCCATTAGTACAGCGAACTGTCGAGAAGATAATAGTTCCAATGGTCTTAATGTTCTTGAGCCGGAGAAGATGACATCAATCAGAGCGTCGTCCCGGTGGTAGGTTGCTTCTTCAATGGTTGAGCTTTGAGCGATGACATCGGTTAGTCCAGGTCTCTTATGACGGTTTTCGTTGAGGATTCGTTCAAGCGAGGGCCTTCGCAGGTCGCCGTCGACAAGGAGTACCTTGCTGGTTTGTCCCATGGCGGTTGCCAGAGTAAGCGCGACAGAAGTTTTCCCCTCGGAACTTTGGCTTGATGTCACCAAAAGACGTTGCACGCCTTCATTGTTCAGTGTGCTCAGGTTGATTGAAGTCCGCAAGGTTCTGAGTGCCTCGGAGAATCTTGATTCGGGATTGTGTATATATTCGTTAAACGTTAGCCCCGCCTGCTCGATGTCCCCGGCTAACAGGGGAAGGTATCCAAGCAGTGGCATGCCGAGTTTCTTTTCGACGTCTTCGCCGGATGTAATAGTATTGCTGGTGAGTTCAAATACCAGGCCTAGTGCAACGGATGCGCCCAGGCTCAGGATCAGGGCAATCGTCGCTGCCTTCGATAATGATGTACGTTGACCTGCGTCAGGGACCAAAGCCGGGTCTGCCACCCACAGGTTGTTGTTTCTCACAGGTCCTGATGCGCCATCCTCGTTTAATCGCACAAGAAAGATGGAATAGACTTCCCGCTTTGTGACAACGTCCTGCTCCAGGTCATTCAGCTGAAACTCTTTCCTGCCCAGTTGCTGTTTACGATCGCGAACGCTGTTCAGGGTTTCTTCCGCGGCACGCTCTATTCTTACGGCCAGTTTATATTCATTGCTGATACCGGCGACAACATCGGCTACTCGGACTAGAAGGTCGCGCTTCGCCGAACTAATCTCGGATTCAAGGGCAATCATCCGATTGTGCCGGCTGCCGTAGCGTTTACTAAGCTCCTCTTTTCTCTGGTTCAGGGTGAATAACGTGGATTGTATTGTTGAAATGCTTGGATGACTGGAGATAGCCTGCAACTTCTCTGCGGATCGGTTGCCCGGGCGAATATCCTTGAGTTGCTGGTACAGGTTTTCCTGGCGCAACCTGTTTTCACGGGCGCTGAAGTAGCGATTTGAGAGAGACGAAAGTTCTTCGTCGACTTCATTCTCTCCAGACGACCGCGTCACAATGTTCTCCGCCTCGCGATAACTTTGAAGGCGGCTCTCAGCTTCTTTCCACTCTTGACGAAGGAACGTCAAACGGCCAGACAGAAACTGCTGGTTTTTTCTTGCGGTTTCGACCTCGTTTTCAAAGACTGTGGCTATGTATTCATCAGCGATTGTGTTGGCTGTCAGGGCTGCCAGTTGCGGGTCAGCCATTTTCACGGTGATATTTAAGAGGTTCGAATACTCCCTGTCGACAGGTTTCTCGATACTGGTCAGGGAAGCGAGCTCATCCGCGGTGGAACTAATACGTTCAGCGTCCGGTTCGGTAATTGGCACGCGGGTTTCTGTCAACCCGGCAAACCAGCGCTTCAGGCTGTTCGCAATGCCTGCGTCGAATGAGGCCGGTGTCAGTTTCCCCGCCTCGTGCAGGCTGAGTTTCTGCACGACTCGCCGGTTCAGCTTATTGCTCTGCAGGATGCCAACTTGAGTATCCTCGAATTTATCATCATCGCTAGTCCACCACTGTTCAAGGTTGAACATGCCCGCATTGCTGGGAGCAATGTGCATGGTCACTGTTGAAATGTAAGCGGGCGCCTGTGATTGGACATAGATGACGGATGTGATGACGCTCACCGCGCAGAAGAGGGCGATCAGTTTGTTGTATTTCAGTAAGACGGTTCGAACGAGTTCCAGATAGTACCGGTAGTCAACTATCTCGTCATAAAGTTCAGGCTGGGATGCCACTGCTAAAATAGTCCTTCAAGGATGGTAACGGTATCTCCTGGTCGAACTGCTGTATTATTGCCAGCGGACTCAACCAGATTGCTGCCTTCCCGGAGAATTTCGTATTTGGACGATGATGCCCACTCGGTGACGCCGCCGGCCAGGTTTACCGCCTGCTTGATGGTCAATCCCGGCTGGTATGGATAGCTGCCAGATTTTTTGACTTCCCCGCCAATATAGAAATCACGATACTTGATGATAGAGACGCTAACGTTTGGGTTTACCAGTACATCTTGGAGCAGTCCTTCCGTCACCGTTTGTTTTAGCTGGTTGAGCGATCGTTTTTTGGCGGTGATTGTACCGAGATAGGGATAGTCAAAGGTGCCAGATTCGTCGAGTCGCAACACCATGGAAAGATCATCTTCCTGGTACACCTGGATCCGGATCTCATCCCCGGCGCCAAGCTGATAGTCGTTAGTGTCTGCTGGGGCCTGAAAGGAGATTAAAAGCGCAATGAGCAGCGCGATTGCCAATCGCCTGGGCCTGGTTGAAAGGATCGTGTTGTCGATACGTAAGATCAAACATCCTCCTTATTGACGGGATCTTATAAAGGGACAGGTGTGATGTTGGTCTATTGTAACGGATTAACGATCAAAGGGAATAATCTGTGCGGAAGGTGATGGTGTGTCTGGAGATGTCCTCACCCAAATCATCTTTTATCATTGTGTAGGCGGTATCAATCGCGAACTTCAGTCTGCGATGAGCCTGGTAGACCGCAGAAACAATCCATTGCTGGGCACCCTCGTTGCCGCCACGTCCTTCGAACGATGTATCGCGGTAGGTATAAGAAGTATTGGTGCTGAGCTTGTCGGTCCACTGTTCGGCCCACGCAGCGCTTATCCAGCTATTAATGTTGAACTTGGAGGCGTCATTAGGTTGATTAACCGTCTCCAGTTCGTAAATCTTCCGCCCAGTTTCCATTTGCACGGAGGTGTTTCTTCGGAGATCCCATTCGAGTTTCCCATTCCAAACCGGCTCACCAAAGCTGTTCTCGGCGATCGATGTATCGAAAGTCTTCTCTGCATAGCCTACCCGGAAACTTGTCCGAATACGCCGTCCTATGGACATGTCAGCGCCGATCACGGAGCGAAAATGAGTGTTGTCCCTAATGGTGAGAGGAAAGTCAGACTGTATGTAGCGACCTTCTGCGACAAGTGCCATCTGTCTTCTAACTTGCCAGGCGTATTCACCACCGACGCCAGTCCGATCCAGATCGTAGCTACTTGTTTGCAGGTTCTGGTAGTCCGTAGCTGAGTTCTCTCTGAACAGGTAAGCCTCATATCGGGTTCTGTTTCTACGGGTTCCCTTTTGGTACATCAGGCTAACCCGGGTGCGATTGTAATCCTGCAAATTTTGGTCAAGGGCAGAATCGAAATCCACGATCGAGTCTTCGGTTGTTCTTCTGTCATGGCTTTTCTGGTAAAGCATTGCGACACTGAGTTGTTGGCCACGGTTCAGGCGCCTGTCCCAGTTCACATTTACCAGGTGATCGGTGACA
>DTZW01000076.1:5843-6822 GCA_012961165.1 Gammaproteobacteria bacterium
AATCAGAATCGGTGGGGTTTCCATCGGGGTCAAGACGATCGTTTTTCTCATGGATGTCGTCATATCTGATGCTAGTGCTTATGGTTGGAACAAATTTGGAAAGATTTCCGGCGATCGATTTTACGCCTGCGAACATCTTCTCGGGGTTCGTGGCTTCAACAATGTAGCGCTCTGCTATTGCTTCCTTCGCTTGAGTAAATGGTGGCAGGGCCTGATATTTTTCTTCCAGTTGAACGTAGAGTTCGTGAGGGTGGCTCTGGATCAGCCCGTTAACGATCAGCCTACCTTCAAATTTTGGTACAGGGGAGTCTATCCGGCTTGAGATCTCGTCATTGAGAATCAGGCGAATTTTGTCCACGGACAGGGTATTAGCATAGGCATCCGCTATGCCGACAGAGACCGCGATAGCCAGGGCAGATCTTAAAAGACAGGGTCGGGCCGCCTGCCGAGGTGCTTCCCGGTGCTGCGCTTGTTGGTGAATCGACGCTCTCACTTGACCGAAGTTCCCATAGCCTGAGTATTGTTAGGTTTACGCCACTAATATCGTTATGGGTCAGACTAATAATTTTAAAAAGACCGCTAACCGGTTACCAGAGTCACAAAAAGTCACAAAAAGTCACAAAAGACTCACACAACTCGATAAAAATTATGCATGCCTGGCCCATTCAGATATTAAACGAATAATGGCTCCTAAGTGCAAGATTTTGTAGGGGAAAATGCGAGAGCTTGTAGGGAATATGTAAGGGTTTGTAGGGAATATGTAAGTATTTGTAAGGAAAATGTAAGTGCTTGTAAGGAAAATGTAAAGCCTGTAGGGTAAATGTAAGGATTTGGCGGGGGAATGATAATTATGTAAACAATTTAGATCAGATATCTCGCACAGGAAAGCAAGTTGGCGGCTTATCATTCACCATGATGATTCAATAGTTCGATTATCGTTCACAATATAAATCAAGGTAAGATTTCTTCTTTCCAGATT
>DTZW01000077.1 GCA_012961165.1 Gammaproteobacteria bacterium
TTGTGAGTAATTTGCAATTCTTCCGACTGACGGTTCGTTTAACAGGCTTTACGGCGTGAAAGGCTGGTCCACCAAGGGATTAAAGGTGCACGCTCAAGTGGAAGAGCAATCCCCTGTCAGGGCAGCTTCGCAGTAACCCTGATCTCTACATGAGCACCCGGAACCGCCAATTCAGTGATCCCGATTGCGGTCCATGCAGGCCATGGTTCACGGAGATATTTATCGCGGACTTCCATAAAAGCCGCCATATCAGCCTGTAATCCAACATGGTAGCTGGTGTACTCCACGACGTGGCTTGCATCAGCTCCCGCTTCCTTTAGCAGCGAAATAACATTGGACCACGCGTTATCAAATTCTTCGCGGATGTCGTCGGGCACTTCCCCTGCCTGCCCGGTCCCGATGATCCCGGAGCATAGAAGAAACCCGTCGCTTTCTACTGCCTCAGAAAAATGAAAGTTGTCATAGAGAAACTTTCCCGAACCTCTAACGATGGTTTTGATGGCCATGATTGTTTTCCCGTCTAGCAAAGATCCTCAGTGTGCAGCGATGACATTCTGCATTCAAGGCATTCTGGTATAGTCGCGCTTCGTTCCCGGCAAGCGATGGTTTCGTGCTCGCACATCAATTTACCGCCCTCAGGCACAAACAGTTCCTTAAGTTTTGGTTGGGTTCGTTTACTTCTGTAGGCGCAACCCAATTACAGGTCATGGGATTGGGGTGGCTCGTCTATGAACTGTCAAACAGTAGCCTCGCGCTAGGCTATCTTGGCGCAGCGGCGGGTCTACCCGCTATCATAACCACATTGTTCGGCGGGGCACTAGCTGACCAAATCGATAAGCGCATGTTGCTGATTGTCACCTCAGTGTTAATAGCAGTGCTGCTGGCGTTACTCACGTACCTTGACTGGGCAGGCATTGTTCAAGTCTGGCAGGTGATCGCAATCGCAGGCGCTATCTCTGTCATCACAGGGTTTGATTGGCCTGCCAGGCAATCCATCTTTCCCTCGCTCATTGAGCGAAAGGATATGATGAGTGCCGTGGCACTAACGACGGTGATTTGGCAGGCCACCCGTATGGTGATGCCTGCACTCGGCGGACTGATCATTGCGATCAGTGACACATGGCTGCTCTTTGCCTTCTGCAGCGCCGGGTTTTTCCTGATGTTCCTAATCCTGCTAAACCTTAAGGTAGCACCTTCCGCTGCTGCCACCCAGCAATCAACAGGTAGCCAGATTGTTGAGGGTATCCGTTTCATCATTACCAACAGGAATTTCCTGATCCTGATAAGCCTGTCCTATGCCGTTTTCTTCTTCGCCAGCTCCTATATGCCACTAATGCCCGCCTTCGCCGACATGCTGAATGTTGACGAAAAAGGCTATGGTTACCTTTTGTCCATAACAGGCGTCGGCGCGGTCATTGGGACGGGTATATCCGGGTCGTTGCAAAAATCACCCAGGTTGGGCCTTGCGATGTTGCTCTCAGCACTTATTTTCTGTGTTTTTGTCTTCCTGTTCGCGCTGGTCTGCTGGCTGGGTATCTCCGGTGCATTCTACTTTGCGCTGGGCATACTTTTTTCAGCTTCCATATTCAGCTCGATTTTTATGGTGACAACGACCACGATCCTGCAGTTGGAAGTGCCCGAACAACTGCGTGGTCGTGTAATGGGTTTCCACGGTATTTCCTATAGCCTGTTTCCCCTGGGCGCACTGTTGGTCGGCACTATTGCCAACGTAAGCAACCCATCGGTTGGTATCAGTATCAGTACCACTATTTTTGTCGCGTACCTGCTCTGGGTTTTAGTCACCCAACCAGGCATCAGAAAAATAGACGGAAGGGCGCTAACGGAAAAGGCTGCCCAGGCAATTCCCCTTAGCTAGATATCGTTATGGTTGTCGCCAATAAAACGAACGATTCGATCAAGGCCTTTAGCCAAACGATCAGGACTGAGTGCAAAACAGATACGAATGTATTCATCGTTACTCTCCCCGAACGTATAGCCCGGCGCGACCCCAACATCCTCTTTCTCCAGTAGCATCTCAGCAAATCTTCGACTGGACTTGATGCCTCTTATTCGCGGAAACGCATAAAAGGCGCCATCTGGCAGGCACAGATCAATGGCAGGATGATTGCCCAGCTTGTCGATCAGCATCTGCCTGCCCGCCTGGTACTGATCCTTCAACTGCCGGACATGATCCTCACCCTCCTTCAGCGCCGTAATGCATGCCTGTTGTGTAAACACAGTCGACCCAGTGTTGAAGCACTCTGACATGATGGCCCAGTGAGTACCCTGAGATTTAGGCGCTACTACCCAGCCTACTCTCCAACCGGTCATTGCCCACGCTTTGGAAAAACCATTAACAATGACAATCGGATCTTCGCCACCTGCAATCTGCACGAAAGAGGGTGCAGCATCCGCGCCATAGTAATGCCGGTGGTAGACCTCGTCTGCTATCAGCAGAATATCGTTATCGCGGCAGTAACCAAGCAGCCTCTCCTGGTCAGGCCGCTGCATGACCCAACCGGTAGGGTTACAGGGCGAATTGACGAAAATGCTCTTTGTCTCTGGAGTGACTGCATCAATAATCTGCTCAGCCGATAACTGCCACCCAGTTTTGGTTTCCCTCTGCCTGACCGTGTTTACATTCGCACCGGTGACCGCGTAAGTCGTTTCTATATTTGGCCAGTGCGGACTGACCACGAGCGCATCGTCACCCTGTGACAATGCCATATGGGCCGCAATTGTGATGCATAGCATTGATGAACCAGGAACCGATATCCTTTCTTCATCTATGGCCACATCGTAGAGGTTATTTAAATAATCGCGTATCGAAGTTCTGAGTTCCGGCAAACCGCGCGTATGAACATAAAAAGTCTGACCATCGTCCAGCGCTTTTTTAGCAGCTTCTCGAATAAACGCTGGAGTCACACGATCACCTTCACCAAACCACAAAGGAATGACACTGGGGTCATCTAACCGCGGCAACGCTATACCGGTGATTCCGTTTTGTTCCATGAGGGAAATGTCAGGTCGGACTGCTCGCATCAATCGGGCTGGCTTAATCGCTACGTGGCTGCTTTCGGTGTATTCCAGATATCTCTCGCGATCTTCCAGGTACCGTTAGTTTGCTTTTTTAAAATCCAGATATGCCGGCTAACAGATCTCAAGGGCAGAGACCCATCATCGACCTTGGGCCTAAGATACCCGTCGAAGCTCACCCTGACGTAGGCAGAATCGCCTGAAACTACCACTTCATCTACCGCAGTTTCCTGGTCAAACTTGAATTTTCGGGTAAAGCGATAAAAAGAACGAGCCTCGGCCTGGTGAACGTCTTTGAGGCTAGACGGCATCATCCAGACAGCATCATCTGTGAACAGGTCAAAATACCGTTCAAAGTCATCAGAACGAATTACGTCCAATGCTTCCAGAATCAGACTCCCGACCGCTTCGTCTTCTTCCTGGACTCTTGCCAGTGCTGGTGTCACGACACTCAATTCCTCAAGTAGGGAGACAAATACTACCCCTCGATTTCCGAACTACAAGCTTTATCCCTGTCTTTAGCGCTGTCTTTAGCACTGTCTTTAGCACCGGGGGGACATCGGGTATGCTAGCCTGAGCCTCGTAGTCGCCTGCATAACACAATGAAAATATTGAAATATCTTATCCTGACTCCCATTTTTCTGCTGGGATGTTCAGCGCTGATTCTTTATGAAGGGGACATCCCCACGGACGTCGTTGATGCAAGATATACCAGCCCTGATTCACAATTTTCGGAATTAGGTGATCTTGGGCGTGTGCATTATCGGGATGAAGGCCGCAGACAAGCCCCACCTATCATACTGTTGCATGGGTCAAACGCTTCCCTGCATACTTTCGAACCCTGGGTAGCAAGGCTGAAAGACAAATTCAGGGTTGTCACCATCGACCTTCCAGGTCATGGCCTGACGGGAGAAGTGCCATCAGGAGACTACTCGAACAAGGCCATGGTCGCAGTGGTGAATGAGTTGGCAAACAAGCTGGGGCTGGAACACTTCGTTATTGGCGGAAATTCCATGGGCGGCGGCATCGCACTCCGCTATGCCCTGGATCACCCCAAGAAGATCACTGGTCTTGTATTGATTAGTTCATCTGGTTTCATGAGAAAGAGATTCCAGAATGATGATTCTCAGGGTGTGCTGGCGTTTCGACTGCTCAAGAACCCCTGGTTTCGAGCAATAGGCGAAGTAATGGATCCCTATTATTTTGTATCTCAGGGTTTAGAAGCAGCTTTTCATCAACAGGCTGCCGTCACCGAAGCTATGGTCATG
Source organism: Gammaproteobacteria bacterium (assembly GCA_012961165.1). GTDB lineage: Bacteria > Pseudomonadota > Gammaproteobacteria > Pseudomonadales > Azotimanducaceae > UBA9659. The sequence goes on from DTZW01000077.1 coordinate 4,305, forward strand.
CGCTACTACGACCTTGCATTAAGGGAAGGTACCCGGAAAGCCACGATGAAACGTTTTTCTGCAACCGAGGACAAAAAGTACCAGGCCCAGGACCTTGCCCGAATTAACGTCCCAACACTCCTGATGTGGGGAAAAGAAGATGCGATAGTCCCGTTCGCTTTCGCGTCAGGGTACGAGGCACTGATTCCAGGCATCTCGACAGCCTACTATGACGGAGTTGGACACATCCCAATGGAGGAAGTCCCGGAAATCTCTGCAGCAGACCTTATCGCCTTCATGGAAAAAATAAATGGACAAGATAAATGAAAATTAAATCAATCTGGAGATATCCCATCAAGTCGATGGGTGGAGAATCTCTCACGCAGAGCCTGCTTAGCCAACATGGTGTTGTTGGTGATCGAAGTTATGCACTGCATGACGGTAAATCAATCTGTAGTGCAAAGAAATATGCCCAACTAATGGGCTACTCGGCCCGGTACGACTCTGAACCAGACGGTATCAACATTCCTCCGGTTACCCTGGAGATAGGCAATACTGCCGTGAACTCGGAGGACTCGAACCTCGAAGAGCTTCTGGCGAGGGAACTTGGCACTAAAATCACACTCGACAAGTTAAGACCCGCTGACAACCTCGAATATTATCGACGCTCAACCGAACAGCAACCCATCGAAGAAATCCGCAACGTACTGGGTCTGGAAGAAGGCGAAGCCTTCCCGGATTTCTCGGAATTTCCAGACTCATCCTTTCAGTTCAGCACACCACCCGGCACCTTCTTCGATGCCTACCCGCTACTGGTGCTAACCACCAACTCGTTAAACCGACTGCAACAGGTAACAAAGGGAGCTGTTATCGATGAACGCCGCTTCCGCCCAAACCTGGTAATAGATGCAGACGAACTTGAAGCAGATTTCATTGAGGAGCAATGGAGAGACCGGTTCCTCGAGATGGGCGATGCTATTATTAAACTCACCCTTCCATGCCCCAGATGCGTGATGACGACAATTGCCTTTCAGGACCTGGGAAAAGCGCCACAAATAATGAGGGCGCTGGTGCAGGAAAATCATCACAAGCTGGGTATTTATGGCCAGGTGATCAAACCCGGCAAGATCCAAACGGGAGATCAGGTCCACCTGACGGAAGCAGTCTGAGAAAAGAGAAGTGATTTCGGCAATCAGGAAGATTGCGAACCTCTGATTAAGGTCTTTGTTAGAGCTTCGTTACAGTCAAAAAATTCCTGGCCACCTGCGCGTGTAACGCTGCCCCGTGGGCCATAGCTGATTCGTTCAGGATCATTCGATTCGAATGGCAGGGAGCAGCCAGCGACGGGTCTTCTGGTTTAACGCCCAAAAACAACATGGCCCCGGGGAATCGCTGTAATAGATAAGAGAAATCCTCGGCCCCCATCATGGGTGATCGCATCGGCCGATAGGCGTTCTCACCAAACAACTCTCGCACGGTCTGGGCAGCGAATTCTGTAAAGGCGCCTTCGTTGACCGTGACAGGGTAGCCCTGCCTGATCTCGAATTCGACCTCCATCTCGTGCGCTTCACCGATCTTAGTTGCAAGCCGGCCGAGTCCCTCGTGGGCAAGCGTCCTGGATTTTTCAGATGTCGACCGGATGGTACCGAGCACATTGGCAACTTCCGGAATCACATTGGTGGTCGTTCCCGCCTCAATCTTTGTGACGGTGAGAACGATGGGATCAAAAGCCGGCACCCTCCGGGTGACAAATGTCTGAAACGCCTGGACGATCTCGCAGGCAACTGGAATCGGGTCCAGGCAATCGTGTGGCATAGAGGCGTGTCCACCCTTGCCCCGAACTGTCATTTCAAAGGTATCTGCTGCTGCAAGCAGAGGCCCAGGTCGCCCGGTGAAGACACCGGCATCCAGTAATGGGGTAATGTGCAGCGCAAATACGGCATCCGGGGAATTCGGTGCTTCAAACAACCCCTCTTCCAACACTTCACGAGCGCCATAAAAACCTTCTTCCCCGGTCTGGAAAAAGAAATCGACGCTGCCAGCCAATTCGTTCTGATGTTGTTTCAGTACTTTCGCAGCACCCACGAGCATCGCCGTGTGGGAATCGTGTCCGCAAGCGTGCATGACCCCGGGGGTTCTTGATGCAAATGTGAGGTCATTGTCTTCGGGCATGGGCAGCGCATCCATATCTCCCCTAAGCAGTATCCGCCGACCTGGTTTCGAGCCATGTAATGTCGCAACAATACCGGTTGTGCGTTCGCTTTTACGTATCTCAAGATCAAGATCGCTAATCGCATCCAACACTGCCGCAGTCGTCTCAGGAAGATCATTCCCCAACTCTGGATTAGCATGAATCCTGCGCCGCAGGTCAATGATGTCAGGTAAGAGTGATTGAGCTTCTGAAAATGTATCCATAAGTGCTATCCACAGGTGCTATCCACAGGTGCTAT
>DTZW01000078.1 GCA_012961165.1 Gammaproteobacteria bacterium
ACGAGGAAAATACCTTGTTTAGATCAAAAGGAGCGGTTATCACTGGCTGGCCAAGCCATTTACCAACACAACCAGGGCAACCGATGAGTCTTGACTGCCAACAAGCACAATCAGTTTTCTAAATCAATATAACGCTTAACAGCCAACGCAGAGAAGGTTCCAAGAACCAACCACAGAGTCAGACTACTCAGACCAGTCACTAAAAAGAAATCTTTGGACATCTTGGAAAGCTGAACAGCCGCTACACTTGGAAAATCCTGGTACGGATTTTGCACCCGCGGTGCGCCATAAATGTGAGGCGCACTAAGGAGTCCCACCAACAAACCCCACTTCCAGCGGGTTTTCAATACGTAAGCCAGAAATAGGCCTGCGCCACTACAAATAACAGCGCCAGCCCACCACCATTGCCTAAGCTCTAACGCTACGCTCGCCACTCCGGGCAATTCTGGCGCAATCCCAACAGAAGGCGCAGCAAAAAAGGTAACAAATCCACCCAGGCCCCACATTACTCCAACGGCCACATTAACTTCAGCCTTTTTTCCAAACTTCAATGCCGCGCCAGCCATCGATACTGCCAGGACGAGCGCAAACCCGAATGCCGTCAATATATTTGACAAGACCATATAAGCCGTTCGCTCGAGGCCATCTTGGGGCCGCCAACCATCGCCATGAGAGTGGCTACCCTCACCATGTTCCTGGCTGACTGCTTGGATTGTCTCAGCCTTAAGATTCTCCAATTGCTCAGCCTGGACAATAATCGGAGTTACTTGCCACCACTGAATTAGGCTGACGGCAGCGCCCCCAATCAGTCCGCCCACAAGCGCTATCACGACCAGTCGTCGGAAAATCACAGGACTACCAATTGAATTAGTGGCAGGGAAATCCTTGAGAATGACGCATATCATGTGCCGCGTTGTGAACTGACGAGGTCTGAACAAACACCGCTGCAAATAAAACTGCAATGCCAAGAGCGAATGCACAACTGAGTTGCAAACTCTTACTCGCAAGAAGGGTTGCCACCTGCGGGCTTTCGACTACGTTTTGAGTTGCCTGGGTTTGCATCATTGAATCTCCTGCCTGAAAGATGTTATTAACCGTCATCGATAGTACTCGATGTCTCGCACCCGAACTACCAACACCTTTTGATACTCGAAGCGATCAACTCTAAAGGACGC
>DTZW01000079.1 GCA_012961165.1 Gammaproteobacteria bacterium
AACACAAATTAGTTAATAGAAGTGAGCATTGGTATGGGCTGGTTTCACAGTAATCGACTTTAGGGCTGCCACCATGGCAGCTTGGACTTCCTCCAGGACTGGAAAGCAGGGCAGGGTCTTGTCCTGGTCGCAGGCCAGAAAATTTAGCTTCTGAGGCATTGCCTTAGGCAAGATTGACCAGGCAGGTCAATATATCTATCTATCGGTGGTAAAACGGCGGGGGGGTATTCCTTTTAGGGAGAACAGCAACAGTCTCGTCGACTTCTCTATAAAAAACTGCTGAGAAAAAAACTGATTCAAATTCGCGTAATTGCTCAAAACCTGGAGAGAGCCGTGCAGACGAAAACTGCGCTGGTTCATCAAACCAGTATTCAACAAGGACATCCCAGCCTTCGTAGAATGCTTCCCGGCGAGCGATGCCTTCGGGGGTAAACCCTTCGGCATCTGCGGCAAAAAATTTTGTCATTACGTCCAGGTTTGTTCGAACGTTAACGATCATGCCTCTTAGTCCTGGCATTGTTGCTGCAAGAGTAGCGTATCGTCCTGTTAGGTAAGCCCTAAACAGCTCAGGTGCCAGTGTCGCCGGCTTTTTTATAAATTGAGCCAGCTTAAACAACTTTCTTTCCGGCCGTCGCACTGGCATCGCAATGTGCTCGTCGACCTGGAACTGAAAGGGGGAGCCGGCGTACAGCTGGTCGAAATCATCACCGACCTTGGCGACCATTGTGTCGGTATCAAGCCCGTTCGGACCCGCGTGATCTCTGGCGGGACTTCGTGCACCAACGTAGTCTTCCATATGATCGAACATAAGCTGACCCCAACCATCCCAACCGTCATCAAAATCTGCCGGTGCGTTTGTTGTCAGCATCTCAACGGCCTCTGCGCCAAGGCTATCTGAAATCGGCCGGTTCGAAGCGACGTTAAGCAGGTAACCGCGGATGTTATTGAGCCGTCTGCCGAATGAATTGTGATAGCCGACATGACCAGCACGATACTCATCGTGCGTAAGACGCGGGTTTCTTTTTACAAATCCGAAAACTTTTAACATGGCGATTATCGAAAGTAGTAGTTGGGTGCGGGGTTTCTATTAGGCATGACAATAAGGTTTTCATCCACTTCGACGTACCAGACTGAATCAAAGAACTCGGATTCGAGGTTCGATAGTTCGTTATGCAGAGTTCGACGTGCGGCAACAAAGTCGTTGCTATGGGTGAAATGGTATTCAATGGCGCCATCCCACATGGCACAAAATCGAGCGCGATGATCAATGCCTTGGTCACTTAAACCCCAGGTATCGTCGCTGTAAAAACCACGCATGGCTGCGGCCTGATCCGGATCCCGGAAGTTTAAAATGCAGCCGTTCATGCCCGGGAGTTTAGAGGCCGCAGCGGCATAGTCAGCCAGAACCTGATCATTGCTGATGTTCGGTTTGTGCTTAAAAAACTGCATTAGTTTAAATGACTTAAGCTCTTGTCGCTCAACTGGAATGAGGATGTGTTCATGGATTAACAAGTGGCATGGTTTGAACTCGCCAGGTCGGTCCGGAACAGGGTCAAACAGGACGGGGCCATCAGCCATTGACCAATCGGGGTCAACGACAAGGCCATCGGCGGTCGCGCGATTGGGTTCAGCGTTCGCGGCATTCAACCAGGCTTTCTGGTTATCAAAGTACACTTCAGGGAAGCCATCCCACCAATCCAGAAAGTCCCGGGGCTCGTTACGGGTTATCTGTTCATACAAGTCAGTGCCGATCCGATCGGCGAAAGGGGTATTACTCCAGATGTTGACCAGGTAACCACGTATGTCTTTCAGTCGCCTGCTTTGGCCACAGTGATAGCCAACATGGCCGGCGCGATACTCATTGTGAGTCAGAAGCCTGGTGTTTCGTTTCAGGAATGCAAAGACCTTAAACACAGTTCGGGGTTGACCTTGATGATAGTAACCGTGAATCTAACATGCTATATAGCGAGGGTGCATCGAATGTCTTTGAGTTTTAACCGAAATTTAGAAGAGCGTTACCTGTTGTCACTGGCTCGCGAGGAGGTTGAGTACCTGCGCAGACTCTATGGTAAGGCAACTGATGCACTCGGCAAGGTTGGGGATCAGCAAGCAACCGAATTCGGTGCATCCACGTTCCATCGAATATTCACACCGGATGTTCTAATAAGAGTAACTGGAGGGCCGACGGCGTTAACAGGTTCTGGGCCAGATAGCTGGGCGGAGGTGGTTATAAACGCCCTGAAGGATTATGAAAGCACACAGCACCTGATCGGCACACAGGTTGTGGAGTTCACGGACGTGCGGTTTGAAAATGGTGAGGTATCAGGTGGCCAGGCTGAAATGTCCAGTTACCTGCAGGCCTGGCACGCCTGGCCTGACAGGAGCGTGCGAATTGTCCTCGGTACTTACCACGACAAGGTCAGGTTCAGTCCCGGAAAAGGCTGGCAGATCTATGACATGACACTCGAGTACACCAGTGTTGAACATCGTCAGATGGGTGAAGCAACTTGAGTGAATCCGAAGAGGATAATTGGCCGAGCGCCATCGAGGGATGGGTTGTAACGCTATTACTGCTCCTTGCGTTTACTTTTTCGTTTGTTGACCGACAGGTGTTGAACCTTCTGGTCGAGCCTATTCGTCTTGATCTGCAGGTTTCCGATACCCAGATCAGTTTTCTGCAGGGGCTCGCCTTTGCCGTCACCTACATCCTGATGAGCGTGCCGCTGGGGCGAATGGTCGATAAGTATAACCGTGTTGGCATTATGATCGGCGGCGTACTTATCTGGAGTGCGACGACGGTTGCCTGCGGGCTCTCAAGAACCTATTCGCAGCTACTATTTGCGAGGTTTGGTGTTGGTGCAGGGGAAGCAGCACTTACCCCGGCCGCCTGGTCAGTGTTGGCAGATTATTTTCGACCCACAAAGCTCGCGCTGCCGATTAGCGTTTACCTGATGGGGCCATATCTTGGAGCGGGCCTTGCAATGATTGCGGGTGCAGAGGTCCTGGATTGGAGCAGGGAGGTCCAGGAGGTTTCGCTGCCGATCGTTGGTGTGGTCGCACCATGGCAGGCGACTTTCATTGCCGTGGGGTTACCCGGGGTCTTGATCGCAGGGTTGCTGGCCACTATTCGGGAACCGAAACGTAAAGGCAGGCAGGGCGCCCTAAGGGAAGTGCCCGGCTGGCGCGCCGTGCTTCGTTACATGTGGCAGCGTAAGAAAGTTTACGCCGCGCTACACCTGGGCGTACCTTTTATTGTGGTGATGCTGTATGGCCTTCAGGCCTGGACCCCGACTATTTTGTTGCGGGTCTATGGTTGGGATCTGGCAGATGCTGGCCGAATATACGGCACGCTGGCTTTGGTTACCGGCTCTGCCGGTGTTCTTAGTGGCCCCGTCTTATCCCGTTATCTGCTTGGTCGTGGTGTCCTGGATGCGCCGCTACGGGTTGCTGTGTTGGGGGCGGGTATGGCGACGCTTTCCCTGGCGACCCTCCCGTTTCAATCAAGTGGTGAAATGGCATTGGTGAGCATTGGCTGTGCCAGTTTCTTTGTGACGTTACCTCTGGCATTAATCACAACCGTCATGCAGGAGGTGACGCCGAACAATATGCGAGGTGTGGTCAATGGCATGTACGTTGTCACCAACAATGTGCTTGGACTGGCACTGGGCCCAACACTGGTTGCTGCATCAACAGATTATGTCTTTCAGGACACGATGGCGGTTGCCAGGTCACTGGCGCTTGTCGCAGTGTTTGTTGGACCTATTGCAGTGTATCTGCTGAATCAGGGACGACGGTCATATATCGAACTTGAGGATATTTAGCGGGTCAGGCTGAATTTATTTTCTCAAAATGGTCCGAAATGATATCGCTGCCTAGTGTCGCTCCATCGTTGTTGCCAAGTGTGATGGCGGGCCAGCGACCGTCTTTGAACATGAACAATACAGTTGTCCCCTCGGGTCCGGCGACGAGGGGTCCGTAACCCCGGTTCGCCATGCCAATCCGTATATCCCCGGCTTTGTGCCAGGTAGCCCCGACTCTCTGGGATCCTTCAATAATAATTTCGGTGTAGTCACAGTCGTGAGTATGTGCCTCGACATAACATTCTGGCGGGTAGAAGACTTTGAATACGGTGGGAGAAGTTTCATCCCGGGGGTCGCCTACCTTGTACATGCTGGTAATGATGCCGCTGGGAAGCTCAAGCTTATCCAAATCGTCCCAGGTGAACGCCATGTGCCCTTTACGATTGAGTTCATCGGCAATTGCTTCATCAGTTTTCTGAGCCATCTTTTTTTCCTGAAAATGCGATCGACACAATGTTTATAGCCGAGGAGGCGTCGCAGGGCAAGCGCTGGCGATTGAAACCAAGGTCGATTAGCTTGACTAAAGCCGAGCCTCGGCTATGGTTATTTCTACCTATTTGAGTGGAGTGCGCGATGGACGTTCGAACGCTGATGCATCAGGCCGTAATGAATCATGGTGACAGGGAATGTGTGTCCCATGGTGAACGGCGTTTAACGTTTCGTGAAGCCTGGCAGCGTGGAATCCGGCTCGCCAATGCGTTGTTGGCGATGGACCTGCAACCTGGCGATCGGGTTGGTGTGCTTGAGGATAACTCGATTGAAGCCGCTGATTTTTTTCATGGAATGGCGATTGCGAATCTTGTCAGGGTGCCTTTGTACCCCAGAAATGGCCTGCAAGCGCACAAACATATGCTGTCTCATACCGGCTGCAAAGCGTTAATGGTGAGTCAGAATTATCTGCATGAAGTTAAGGACATTGACCAGCAGGTCGAGTCACTGGAGAGAATCATCGTTCGAGACGATTCGTACGAGGCGTGGCTTTCTGCGCAGTCAGATGAATTGCCCGCGATCTCGGTCGATCCCGATGACAACTTCATTATCCGCCATACTGGTGGCACAACCGGGCTTTCAAAGGGCGTGGCGTATACCCATCGGGCCTGGTTGCACGCCGGTCGTGACTGGTTCTATACCTTTCCGGCGGTAGAGCCGGGCGACAAGTGTCTGCACCTTGGGCCAATTTCCCATGGGTCCGGATATCAGTATTTGCCAACACTGTTGGCTGGTGGTTGCAACGTCATGATGGACCACTTTGATGCCCTGGAGACGCTGGACATCATGGAATCGGAAGGCATCGGGTTTATGTTTATGGTGCCAACCATGGCTAACGCAATTGTTCGGGACAACACAGCACGCGGTCGCGTTTTTCCAAAGTTGAAGTGTTTGCTGATTGCTGCGGCGCCGATTGCTGATGCAACGACCCTTGCCGCCAGGGAAGTATTTGGTGACGTGCTTTATCAGGGTTACGGCCAGACAGAAGTCCTGCCTGTCGCGATGATGGGCCCCTCTCAGTGGTTTGCTGACGTGCCAGGGTCGCAGCCCCTTAGGGCCTGTGGAATGCCACTGCCGTTTGCCCAGATACAGATCTGGGACAGTGACAACAACGAGGTAGCAAGGGGCGAGGTGGGAGAGATCGTCGCGAAATCTGATGGCCAGATGGTGGGGTTCTGGGAAAACGAGCAGGCGACGGCAGAACGAATCATTGATGGCTGGGTGAAGACCGGCGATATGGGGCGTATGGACCAGAACGGCTATCTTTATGTTGTTGATCGCGCTGACGACATGATCATCTCGGGTGGGTACAACATCTGGCCTATGGAACTGGAAAATGTCATTGCCGATCACCCCGAGGTGATTGAGGTAGCGGTGTTTGGTGTGCCCCATGAAAAATGGGGCGAATCGCCTGCGGCGGTTTGCGTTGTTGCCGGTGAACACTCGCTGACTGAACAGGGTGTCATTGAACTTTGTGCTGAAAAGCTCGGGTCCTACAAGAAACCTGGTTTGGTTAAATTCACCACTGACCCCTTACCTAAAAGCCCGGTTGGCAAAATCATGCGGAAAACCCTGCGTGAGCCCTACTGGGAGGGCCATGACCGCAGAGTGTCGGGTAGCTAGCCTATCCGGTGGTTCTGCTGCGTTCCTTTTTTAGCGCTCACTCTGGTGCCATATACACTTGCTGAATATTAGCCAGGTTTGCAAGAATGATATTGGCCTGCTCCGGAGTCAAACCGTGCTGTGCACAGGCTTTTAATTCTTCCATATCTTCTAGCAGGCCGCTCTTGTATTCCTTGGTGCACTTCTTCCAACGTGCCATCTTTCTTTCTAGTCGTTTACGCGTATAGCCGTCGACATCCGACATTTCTTCCGCGCCGGATCCTTCAAAAATAACACTACTGCTGGAAGCCTGAATAGGTGTGCCAATGGCTTCACCGGCCGATTCAAATGATTTTGGTTTGGCGCCGCAAGCATTCTCGGGTAACTGATAGTCGAGCGCTGCCTGTACGTTTGGGTGAGTTTCCGCCATGGAAATGGCGGGTATCAGTAAAATCAAAAAACCGTAAAATCTTAATGCTTTCATGGGTATCCCTTATTACGTGATCGCTTGAATGCCTAAATTCCTTACAATGATATACGAGGCGTCGAAGAAAATCCGTTGCTCCCACCTGTAAACATTTCGTTTTTTTAGAAAACCGGTCACCATCGGTCGGATTCGTTGAACAAGGCTGACAGGTTAGTTATCGTTCCGGGCCCCAGCGTTATGCACGATACTGTTGGTAACCGGAAGCAGGCACTGACTCTGAAAAGCCCAGCA